>NZ_QSUR01000008.1:0-209925 GCF_003439055.1 Bacteroides sp. OM05-10AA | reverse complement strand
ATGAAAAAAGGGCGACAAGATAGAATCGCGGAGACGCTTACTCACACTCTTCACCGTTCTTTTTATATGCTATAAGCTAAAGTAAATATGCTATAAGCAAAAACGAATATGCTATAAGCTAAAATTAATAAGCTCATAGCAAACGCTCCATCAAGTATTAACATTTGAGCTATCGGCTATTAATACTTTATATTTAGGCTATTAATACTTGAGTTGTTGGACATATATACCCAAGACGCAGGATATATATATCCAACATGCTGGCTATATATGCCCAATACATTGGATATATATACCCAACAAATTGGATGTATAGACACTTAATCTATACGATATAAGCATTTCCACGATGCTATATTGTCATTTATTTCTCTGCATTTTATCTTTGTGAAAGAGGTGAAGGATGGTTCTTTATTTTTTTATGTACCTCTTTCACCATAAACATCTGGTCTATAACTATTCAGCTAACGGTGAAACCGGTGAACTTTCCAAATGAATCTTATAGTAACAAGTAGGCTTTAGGAAGTTCTGCTTTAATTTATTACTGTAAACTTCTATTTATACTGATTTTCTTTTCTCTTTTCTGATTTTATATTCTATCTTTGTAATGCATTCCATTTTAAACCACGGCGGAGAACCTGCCGTATCAATGTGACGGGCTTTTTTATGTCCGTCCCATTAATCTTATATGGCGGTTTCGCACCCCCATGTAGGATGTTAGTGCACCTACTGCTGTCGTGGATAGTGGAATGCAATGGGACAGGCGGAACCGCTTCTTTTATTTCTTAAAACTACCCTTCTGTATCGCCCCATTGAACTTAATTTATTCACCATCTAATTAAAATTCTTATGGAAGAAGTTTTAAGCAACCAGCAGGCTCGTCTGGGGGACGCGACGCAACTCATGCACGTTATCTTTTCATCCGATGATGAAATGATGGATTTTTATCTAACCTTCAATCGTTTTATGAATCCTGAAAGCTATCTAGTGGAACGAACAGATCGAAAGAGATTGGAGGATTTAGCTAGTACGCTTTGTAGTAATGTGGCGGCCTTTGAAGCCATCCGTAATTATAAGTCGATAAGTGTGAAAGAGGTGATTAGAGGATTCGGGGCGCACATGATGAATACGCTAATCTCCAATACCAATCGTTTCCAAAGTGCCGATGCCGTGGGAACGTTAATGAATTGCATACTGAATACCACTAAAAACAGTTGGCAGTTTAAGAAAATGGATCGGAATAACGATATACATCTTCAAAATGTACGCTATTTGTTGAATCGGCTGGATGCGGCAGAATCTAATGAAGAGAAGAATTGTGAAGAAGTAGCGATATAAACAGTTTTCTCTAAAAATTACTTAGGAAACGCAAATAGAGGGTATAAGAACCGGAGATAATGTATAGATAAAGGCAGATGTAACGTAACATAAAGCATCTGTAACCTGCCCGATAGAAAAGGAACACAAGACGTTGTGCTCCTTTTTTATATTGTTGTAACTTTGCTTTCAGATAATATGATAAAGCTGATTGTTATGAGAAACACACTTTTTGGGATTCTATTCCTTTTTATTTTGCCTCTTCAGGCACATCAGAAACTTCCGTATTTGCAGAAACAGGGAAGTACCACACAACTTATGGTAGATGGAAAGCCATTCTTAGTGATTGGCGGTGAATTGGGAAATTCTTCAGCTTCCTCTATTGAAGATATTGAACGTATATTCCCGAAATTGCAGCGTATGGGGCTGAATACGGTACTGGTTCCTGCATATTGGGATTTAACAGAACCACAGGAAGGTAAATTTGATTTTACCCTGACGGATAAAGTGATTCAACAGGCCCGTGCGAATGATTTGAAGGTGGTTTTCCTTTGGTTCGGTGCTTGGAAAAACTCAATGAGTTGTTACGCTCCGATCTGGTTTAAGGAAGATTATAAGAAATACCCGCGTGCCTATACGAAAGTAGGGAAGCCCCTCGAAATAGCCAGTTCCTTTTCGGAGAATGTGTTTCAGGCGGATAGCCGTGCTTTTTCCCAATGGATGAAACATATTGCTTCTGTGGATAAGGAAGAGGGAACGGTTATCATGATTCAGATAGAAAACGAAATCGGAATGTTGGAAGATGCCCGCGATTATTCCAAAGAAGCGGATAAACTGTTTTATGCACCAGTTCCGCCCCTTTTCATCGACTATTTGCAGAAGAACAAGAGATCTCTGCATCCCGAAATGCTGGCAAAATGGGAGAGCCAGGGATTCAAGAAGAAAGGTACGTGGCAGGAAGTGTTTGGTGCAGACGTGTATACGGATGAAATTTTTATGGCCTGGTCGTATGCGCAGTACGTAGAACGAATGGCAAAGTTAGCACGTTCTATTTATGATATTCCGTTGTATGTCAATGCAGCAATGAACAGTAGGGGACGGAAACCGGGAGAATATCCGTCGGCAGGACCATTGGCTCATTTGATAGATGTATGGCATTATGCAGCACCCAACATTGATTTTCTGGCTCCGGATTTATATGATAGAGGTTTCGTTGATTGGGTGGCAAAGTATAAACTGCACAATAATCCTCTCTTTATACCTGAAATCCGGTTGGAAGACAATGATGGAGTGCGTGCTTTCTATGTGTTTGGTGAGCATGATGCGATTGGCTTTTGTCCTTTTTCTATTGAAAGCGGTTCGGATAGAGCAGATACACCTTTGGTACAGAGCTATATTAAATTGAAAGAACTGATGCCTTTATTGACAAAATTTCAAGGCAAAGGAGTGATGAACGGTCTTTTGTTTGATGAAGAGAATAAAGAACGAATACTTTCATACGATGATTTGGAGATTACCTGTCGTCATTACTTCACTCTACCATGGGACCCACGTGCCCGGGATGGCAGCGCATGGCCTGAAGGGGGAGGTGTCTTGCTGCGTCTGGCTCCCAATGAGTATATCGTTGCCGGCAGTGGCTTGGTACTTGAATTTAAGAAACAGGGGGAAAAAAAAATGAAAAGTTCACCAGCGTTGGGCGAGGATGGTTTTGTCAGTGTGGGCGGAAAGGCACCAAAAACGGAAAATAGCTGGCAAGGTGGTATGAGAGCCGGTATTGGTTCTGTAGATGAAGTTAATGTGAACAAAGATGGTTCACTGAAATATATCCGGCGCCTGAATGGCGATCAGGACCATCAGGGAAGGCATGTACGTATTCCTGTCGGAGAATTCAGTATTTTACACGTAAAGCTGTACGAGTATAAATAATGTGACGACATGGTTCACCTTTGTTGGCTATATGCGTATAGAAGAGTGGAGTTATTACTTGCCTAGTACCAACAGACTTTCCGGTCCCATATTGAACAACAGGTCTATGATACTCAAATTAGGTAGAAAACCCAGTTTGGACTCGAAAACCTGATAGTAAGGTTGTGGAACAAACTCTGTATCTACTTCCCGGAAATCTTTTTTGGGATGGATGACTTCCCGAAAATCGAATTCTCCGGAAGCAAACTCCATCTTATATTCGCTAGTACGCTCCATAGTGGGGTGAATATCTATCAATTCACAGACCATCCGGCATAGTTCTTCGTTGAAATCGATTAAAAACTCGTATTTCTTTTCGTAGAAGGGACGGAAGTCGTCCTTGTAATATTCAAAGAAAGGAGTACTGTTGTAGGCTGATTCGATGGCATTCCAGTGCAGATGTCTCCAATTGCCGTGGTCGGAAATGCGGATATCCTTCATTGGACATTTCAATGTGTCGGGTTTTACGGTTGGGATAGAAAGAGCTAATTCGCCGGATGGGCCGGCAATGGTGCACCGGTTACGATAGGTTTGTTTGATATAGTGGTCGTGTTGCTCTACAAACACTTTGTCATAAGCCAGAAGTTTGGTATAATATTCGACGGGGGCGAGATAAGCTGAAGATAAATAAGCTATTTTCATTTCTTTCATTTTAATACGTTTAGGAGGCTCTTAATCTATTATTAGGAAGTAGTTATTACTTTTATGATCCGGAGATTATTTCACTGTTCTGAAAAAACGGTTCCATCGGTATCCGTCAAACAGTCCTGTATCTTTTTCTTTGGAGAACCAGATGACGGAGGCTTTTCCGATGACATGGTCTTGTGGGACAAATCCGAAAAGACGCGAGTCGGAGAAGTTGATGGTGTTGTTAGACCCCATCCAATAATAATCTTTTGTGAAATAACAGTGTTTCGTGGGCTTTCCGTCCACGTAGAGGGTATCGTTTTTTATCTCTGCCTGTTTGCCTTCGTGCATCACGAGCGTATTTCGTAGCAGGGTTATGTTCCAGGGATAGACACGTATAAATTGCCCCTTTCCGGGAACAATCAGCGGATTCGGATCAGTGTTTTCCTTGTTCGACAGAGGTTGAACGAAGCACTCTTTTCCATTCATCGCCTGTTCCAGCAGATAGTATTCATAACGGCTGAAACTGCGCACGTGGGTACTGTCATTGCTTCCCATCAATCCGTCGTTGGTGATGGAAAGAGTATGCATCAGTGAGGTTATCAGATTTTCTTTTGAGGCGGGGTACGAATAAAGTCTTTTCTTATCCGGGTTGAACTGTGCCTCGGGAGAAATAACGGAGAAAAGGGAATCAACAAATAAGGTGTCACCCGGCATTCCGAGGCAACGGCTGATATAGATTTCCCGGCGGTCGATGATGGGTTCCCGGATTCCGGCCGGATTATTGAACACTACGATATCTTGTCGCCGTACAGGACTTTCGCACCAACGATGATAGGAAAAGAGCGACATGAAAGGAACTCGCAACCCGTAACTCCATTTATTCACTAAGATACGTTCACCTTGGAAAATGGAGTTTTCCATACCGGTGGAAGGGATAAGGCAGGACGTAAAAGCAAATCCCCGGAGCAGAAGCACTACGACTACTGCTCCGGCAAATGCTAGTATCCATTTGAATTTACGAATGTTCATTAATATTTATCACCTTATCACTCTATTCTATCCGTACACTTATCAGTCTACCCACTTGAAGAGGCGGTTCCAGCGAATCTTACCGTCAAACCATCCACGGTCTTTGTCAAGCGACAGCCATACGACAATCGGTTTGCCCACTACGTGATCTTCGGGTACAAACCCCCAATAACGGGAGTCGGCAGAGTTGTGACGGTTGTCACCCATCATCCAGTAATAATCCATTTTGAAGGTATATTCATTGGTCTTTTCACCGTTGATGTAGATACCGTCCGGTTTCACTTCCAACTTGTTGCCTTCGTAGGCTACGATGCAACGCTCATAGATAGGCAGGTTGTCTTCTGTGAGGGTAATGGTAGCTCCTTTGGCAGGAATCCAGATCGGGCCGTAATTGTTGCGGTTCCATTTGGTATAAAGGTTCAGCGGATACATCTGTCCGGCGTATTCTTCCGGTTCCATTACTATTTTGCTGATTAGCTTTTTATTGCCAAGGAGAGTGTCATACATCTTTTTAGTCAATGGAAGATGATATACCGGATTCAGTTTGCCTTGTGCATTCCGGTTGTCCAGTCCCATATCCAATAATCCGCCTTCCCAGCCAGAGTCTTCTATCAGCATGGTGTCATCTTTGCTGATGCCTAATTCGCGGAGCATATCTTCCGGAATGTACGGACCGGTAGTCTGTACGAAGTAGTTGAATTGCAGGTTTTCGGGGTTCTCAATCGCCTTACCGTCAATCATTACCTGTCCGTCTACAATTTGCAATGTATCACCGGGCAAGCCGACACAACGTTTCACATAATTCTCGCGACGGTCTACCGGACGCCACAGTACTTCACCGTAAGTACGCGGATTGTTTAGAATCTGTTTACGTCCGGCGTCATAGTAGAGGTCATAGATTGCACGTTGCTGTGAACGTGTCAGGCTATCCATTTCAATCTGTTTGGAGTAGATGCGTTGTCCTTCACCATAAGCCAGCGTATAGAAGTCCGTTGTCTGTTGGTAGTTCACTGCCACCGTATCTCCTGCCGGGAAGTTGAAAACCACAATGTCATTCAGCTTCACTTTGCCGAAGCCCGGTACCCGTTTGTATTTCCATTGTGGCCACTCAATATACGATTTAGTATTGAAGACAGGCAGCGTATGTTGTGCCAACGGCATAGAAAGGGGAGTGTTCGGTACGCGGGGACCGTAGCTCATCTTGCTTACATACAGGAAATCGCCTACCAGCAATGATTTTTCCAGCGAAGAGGAAGGAATCTGGTAATTCTGGAAGATGTAGATATTGACGAAGTAGACGGCAACCAACGCAAATACGATGGCATCCACCCAACTCATCACACTGCGGACAGCCGGATTCTTCGACTTCTTCCAAAAAGACCAAGGTATTTTCTTTGTGATATAAATATCGAAAATGAAAGGAACAACAATCAATCCCCACCAACTCCGTACCCAGAGAAGGAAAGTGAGGTAAAGTAGAATAGCAATGGCACATTTGATCCATTGTGCGCGTGTGGCTTGTCTCATAATGTTATATTTGTTTAGAACTAGCTTCTGAAATCTTAGTCGTTCAAGAATGGGAATAAATCACTCATGCCCAAAAAACCTTCGTGTGTGGCAGTATATTCGGCTGCCAGTACGGCTCCCAATACAAATCCGCCACGGCTTTTAGCATCATGCGTGATAGTTATGCTGTCTACATCAGATTCATAGCGAATGGTATGAAGGCCGAATACTTCTCCTTCGCGGATAGAGGCGATAGGAAGTTCATTAGGCGCGCAATCGTTGGTTCCGCTAATGGTTCCGTCCGGTGCAAGGAAAGTTCCTTCCACCCATTTGTCCTTACGGTCCATCTTTTCCAGAATACCTTCTGCCAGTGTGATGGCTGTTCCGCTAGGAGCATCCAATTTATGAATATGATGTGTCTCGCTCATGGTGACATCATAAGTGGGGAACTGGTTCATAATTTTAGCCAGATACTTGTTGACAGCAGAGAAAATGCTGACTCCCAGACTGAAGTTGGACGACCAGAACAGTGTTTTGCCTCCTTCAGTGCAGAGCTTTTTGATTTCTTCGCCATGCTCGGCCATCCATCCGGTACTGCCGGATACCAATTTCACACCTGCTTTGAATGCTCTCATATAATTGCTGTAAGCTACCATCGGATTGGTAAACTCAATGGCTACATCGGCCGATTTGAACGCTTCCGATTCGAAGTCATCCTGATTATTGATGTCAATGATGCAGACGATTTCATGTCCGCGACTACGGGCAACCTTTTCTATCTCTTTGCCCATCTTTCCGTAACCGATCAGTGCTATTTTCATTGTTTTCTGACTTATATTCAAAATAATAGTCGCAAAGATAAGATTTTTATTACATTTGCAGCGCACATTAACGTCTTGTTAACATGGAACATCTTCTCCACTACGTGTGGAAGCATAAATTATTTCCTCTGAAAGTACTGCAAACCACCAACGGCTTACCGGTAGAAGTGATTGATTCCGGTCTGCAAAACCCGAATGCCGGTCCCGACTTTTTTAACGCGAAACTAAAGATTGATGGCGCCTTATGGGTAGGGAATATAGAAATACATACACACTCTTCCGATTGGTTTCGTCACGGGCATAATTGTGACAAAGCCTACGATTCTGTAATTCTCCATGTGGTGAGCGAGGTGGATACGGAAATAACCCGTACCAACGGTGAACAGATACCACAACTATTGCTGACTTGTCCGGAAAATGTGCAATCCCATTATCATGAACTTTGCGTAGCCGATCATTATCCGGCTTGCTATCCCATCCTTGCCTCTCTTCCCAAACTTACCATCCATTCCTGGTTGACCGCTTTGCAAACAGAACGTTTGGAACAGAAGGCACAGTTAATCATGCAGCGTCTCGAACTTTGCAACAGTAATTGGGAAGATGCTTTCTTTATCACCCTTGCCCGTAATTTCGGTTTTGGCTTGAACGGAGATGCTTTTGAAACGTGGGCGGGATTGTTGCCATTTCGTGCGATGGATAAGCACCGGAATGATTTGTTTCAGATAGAGGCTTTCTTCTATGGTTTGGCAGGGTTATTGGAAGAGACATTTCTGAAAAAGGAACAGGAAGACGAGTATAGTCTTCGTCTTTGCAAAGAGTTTCGTTATTTGCAGCGAAAATTTGAAATCGGGCAGGGGATGGATGTTACTTTATGGCGTTTTCTCCGGCTTCGTCCGGAAAACTTTCCTCATATTCGCCTGGCGCAGTTGGCCTATCTCTATCAGAAAGGAGATAAACTGTTTTCACGTTTACTGGAAGCGGATACTCTGACGGATGTGAGAGCTTTACTGGATACACGTACGTCTTCCTATTGGGAGAATCATTATTTATTCGGGCGACTGTCTTCACAAAAGGAAAAGACGATGGGAGAGCGTTCCAAGGATTTGATTATCATTAATACGGTGGTTCCTTTTCTTTATACTTACGGTTTGCACAAGGCGGATGAACGAATGTGTGAACGTGCCGCACGCTTTCTGGAAGAATTGAAGGCGGAGAGTAATCACATCATTCGTTCGTGGAGCGATGCCGGACTTCCGGTAGTTAGTGCGGCGGATAGTCAGGCACTGATACAGTTACAAAAAGAGTATTGTGATAAGCGGAAATGTCTGTACTGCCGCTTCGGTTATGAATATTTGAAACATACAAATATTTAGTTCTTAAAATAACCAAGATGCCAAACTTGTCATTATCTTTGCGCCGTCAATTAAACTCTTAATTTATATAGTGTTATGAGAGCTAAAAAGTTTGTATGCTGCTTGCTGGCTATGATGCTGCTCGCAGGTGTTTCGTTTATCTCCTGCGGTAATAGTTCCAAGGCAAAAGCCGATAGTGAACTGACTACACAAGACGGTGAAGATTTCAAATCCTTTTTGGATAAATTTACTTCCAGTGCAGCCTTCCAGTATACTCGTATCAAGTTCCCATTAAAGACTCCGATCACTTTGTTGGCAGATGACGGAGAAACCGAAAAAACATTCCCTTTCACTCGGGAAAAGTGGCCGTTGCTGGATAGCGAAACAATGAAGGAAGAACGTATCACCCAGGAAGAGGGAGGTATTTATGTTTCCAAGTTTACGTTGAATGAACCGAAGCATAAAATCTTTGAGGCAGGCTATGAAGAATCCGAGGTTGATTTGCGTGTCGAGTTCGAGTTGCAGTCGGACGGGAAATGGTATGTGGTAGATTGCTATACAGGTTGGTATGGATATGACTTGCCGATTGGAGAGTTAAAGCAGACTATTCAGAATGTGAAAGAAGAAAATGCCGCATTCAAAGAAATACATCCTTAGAAAGGAGAAATAAGTATTAAGTATTAACCAGTCATTTGATGTTAATACTTAATACTTAATACATGATATTGATTACGGTTCTCCGACATAATATCCCAGTTCAGATTCTTTTCCATCCACCATCTCTCTGACAATACCATTTTTGGTGTTGAACTCTTGATAGAGTTCTTCATAATCACGTGTATAGTCTGCATCGGGGACTACGTTAACATCAAATTTAAGTTCGGCTCTTCCGTCGGGGAGCATATTACCGAAAATCCGGATGCGGTGAACCACCTCGCCTACATTCTTAATACTATTGTAGGTTGCCTTGAATTGTCTGATTCCGTCTTCGGGAATGATGATATGCGAACTTTTATCCAGAATGATACAGCCACAGGAAGGCTGCATTTCTGAAATGATTAACGGAGCATCTCCTGTATTGGTGATAGTAAACATGATATCGAGCTGCTGACCTTGCTTGATGGGGTAATAGTGCCTGATCGAGTCCTTTATCGTCATACTTGTGGGACGTACTTCCTTCCTGCACCCTGTTAAGCAGAGTGGAAGTGCCGTCAGTAGGAAAATATAGAATATAGATTTATTCATAGTTGCCATTTATTTTTTTGTTATGTCACTTTTCCAGCGTTTAGGGGATGAATGCAATTTCATCGATGCCCATTTGCGTTCCCGGTTTCTTTAAACAACTGATTTTGATGCTTAATTGTTCTGCTCCGTTCAGGTCTGCCGAAACGGTGGCTTTTATCATTTCCCCTTTTTCCGGGGCGTCTTCCGGTTTCAGGCCTATTGTTTTATAAGCTATTCCGTCTTTCAACAGTTGAATTTGCTGTGGAGCATAGATGCGATGCCGGGGAAGATTCAGGAAACTGATATAGAATGTTCCTGATGCGTTGATACCTTTCACCGGCAGGTTGATGGTACATTCTTCTCCCGGAATGATTACCCAACCGCAATGATAGTCTCCGGGTAAACCGTGAGTGCCATCAGTCAGTTTCTTGGAATCAATTTTATTCAGTTTAGGAGTTGCTGAAGGATTGAGCCCTAAAAATAAGCTTTTCTTGATGTCGGAAGCAAGTAGGTATTGTTCCCATTCCTTTATATAATAGTCGATCTCATAGGCTGACTCATTATAATATTCCATTCCGGTAAATGCTTTGTGTTCTTTGAGCTGGGTGATCCATTTTCGGGCTTGGGGAACCGGCTGAATCTCTTTTCCATTCCGTTTGGCATATCCGTAAGCATCAAAGCCGTGGTCACGTCCTAATTCCAGGCGTGTGAAAGACAAAGCAGTCTGAAGTTCGTGCAGTTTTTTACGCTCTTTTCCTTTTGCTTCAGAAACAAAATCTCCCATTTCATCATAGAATTTGATGAATTGATCCGGATAGAGGAATGCTTTTTCTGATTCTCTGATACCGGCATAAAGTCCGAGCCGTTTTCCGGATTGGGCGTTGTTCTCCAATTCAGTGTAGTAATCGTATAGCCATTTTTTTGATACTGGATATTCCTGATTAAAGTAACTTCTGATTAAGTCATCGACCGGGAGTTCCGGGTTGATAAGGAGGGAGGATAGTACAAAAGTCCTCATTTCATCGAAAGAAGAATAGCTATATCCACTTCCGTTGAAGAATATACCACTGGCTCCATGTTGTTTGAAGAATTGGAGTCTTTGTTGGGCTATCTTTAATATGGGAAAAGGAGTGAGGTAGTCGTCAAAGTTGTTGATATAGTCCCATATATAGATGTTATTCGTCACTTTCTTCCAGTTGTCGAGTTGGTCGGCAAATTTCTTGTCTTGCTCATCCTTGCCGTCTGTCCGGCGAAGTGGGTAGTCGATGGCACTGACGATTACTCCGGTGTTGGCGGGGAGCTGTTTGTCGGTGACCTGTTGTGTGGTCAGATAAGAAGTCGTAAAGAAAAAATGCTTGGGAAAACGTTGTGAAAGGCGGATGATAAGTTCCGTAACAGCCGGAGTGGCATTCTTCTCTGTGTTTCCCAGCGCGGTGCAGGTGGTGCACGTGCAGGCATACGGAGCATCATCCGGGGCTATTACAAAACGGGAATTCCCCTTTTCACCGAAGTTATCTACAATATAACTTTCTATCTGGCGGTACATGTTCTCGGAAGAGAAACATAGTTGTGAGTCATCTGTTTTTCCATGAATGGTGGCGTATACTTTTTCCGCTTCTTTCCCCAATACTTTCCGCAGGTTGTGTCCCCATATTCCCCAGCTGTCGTCGAAGTTGTTTAGTCCGATTACCCCTGTCTGATCGGGATTCAGACCGTATGGGGAATAAATGCTTTGGTAGTCAAATGCAAAGGTTCCGCAAGTATCTTTAAGATTGATAAGGGCGGGAGGAAGATCGGAACCGTCTATGCGCGGGTCTTCTTTGCTGATTTTCTTGATTAGTTGGTATTGTAGCCAAAGCATTTGCTTGTCGTCACTTGCTGTCAACCTTATGTCAGAACCTTTGCAGGCTACTTTGAATCCTCTTTCTAATGTTGGGTCTATCTGTATGATGATGCGCCACATGTCCATTTCGGAAACGCCAAAAGCTACCATTTCATCGTCGTTTGCACGCTTCTTGAGATGCTCGTACAGGTATTTTGCCCACCGGGTGTCTCTGTCGGTCGGATCCTCACCAATGGTGACGAGATACCCTTCTTTAGATGGGAACATCTCCGTGCGTGCCTGCATACGGCAGCCGGATAAAAGGCAGCAAATACATATCATTCCTGCCAATACAGGGCCAAGCGTATCAGAATGAAATATAAACTTGTGCATAGATGTTATATAAGTTTTTATAACGTGTCGATATGGATTCTATCTGGTTGGACGGACTTGTCCCTCTCACCGTATTGGTTTGGTTATAATAGGTGTTCCAGGTACCCATCAAGCCTATGGTAATGTTAGGACTGACCATATACTGGCCTCCCAATCCCACCATAGTATTGGTGTGAGAGAAAGAGCCGGGCAGCGCATAGTCCAGTACGGCCGTTTCCGGTGCCGATCCGATGCTTGCCATGGCGTTGATATTTGTCTTTCCGTCATTAGCCGGGAAGTACTTGGCGCCAATCTGAGCATTGTAATAGAAGTTGGAGTTGAAGAAGTGCATATCTATCTTCGTGTTGAGACGAACCACTTCAATGGTCTTGGCTAATTCTCCGCCTACAGTGAGTAGGTTAGTCTTTGACTCATTCCAACCCGTAAACAGATAGCCATTGTCTCCGGTGCCACCTGCAAAGAATTCATCGTTCCATTCATAACGCTTTGTGTAGGCGGCTACCCGTCTATAACCCACATGCGCACCTATTTCCCAATCATTCTTGAGATAATGCCGTAAAGCGACATCAGCCGTTATGTCCGGGAAGTATTTGGTCGCAAAGGCTGCATTGGCCGTGAGGCTCCACTTCGGTGAGAAGTGATGCGTCCACTCACCTTGTACCTGAATGCCGACTCCTCCCGGTGTCTGCTCTTCCGCTTCCATGCTGTCGCTTGCCGAGCCACTTCGCCCTGCATAGTTGAGACGTCCCGTATAGCTGTTCTTCTGGCCTTTTCGGGTATATTCGGCTGTTGCAACAGAGGTAATGATATCTTCTTCTCCGTAGCGTGCACGGAGATAGGTCAAAGCAATCTCATTCTTGAGCATCATGCTTCTAAGACCCGATAAATGTCGTTGGAAAGAGCGATATTCCATGATGGATGGCTCGTAGTACTTTTGGTAATAATAGGCTGAATCCGCTTGACGGTTGGCTTCATATACCACTCCCTTGGTGTACTTCAATGATTTGTTCTGACTGTCATAAAGCAAAGCTGTATCAAGAACAGCGAGAGCCTTTTCCGGTTCTTTGGCCTTTGTCAGTTGCAGGGCACGGTATTCACTGCTCTGTGAGAATGCGCCTATAATCTCTTTGTTGCTCGGGTATTTATTGAGTATCGGCTTCAGGAATTCCAAAGAAGCTTCGTATCTCTTGTCACGTTCAAGCACGGTAGCTCTTTTTGCCTGATAGAATGGTTCTTCAGGATAATAATTGATTCCTTGTGCTGTATATTTCTCGAATTCATCGTATTTTCCGAGTAAACCGGACGAATTGATGGCATACCGTAATCCGAGATCACTCGATGGATTCAGGCTAATTAGCTTAACAGATTCCTCGTATGCTTTCTTCGTAGCTCCGGCTTCCATACATTTCTTGATGTAGGGCACTGCCAGTTCCTCGTATCCGATAACATAGAAAATGCGCATATCCTCATCACTCTGCTCGATGGCAGATAGATACAGTTGCAAAGCCTCTTCGGTTTTATCCATTTTATCGAGAATAAATGCCCTTTTCAACGTGCCGTTTTCGTAATCAGGGAAGTGAAGAGTGATGGTGTCCAATGTTGCAAGTGCTTCATTGTAACGTTTCATATTGATATAGCAACTCAAGGCTTTTTCCCATGCGGCACCGTTCACTTCATTGTCGTCTACATGTTTTTGAGAAACGAACAATACGTGCGGCAATGCTTCTGCGTACAGACCAAGTTCCATCAGTTTTTCAGCTTTCTTCATGTGTTGTGCGCTCATGGCAAGCGTAATATCATAATCATCAGGATACATCTCATACATCTTTTTCAGCGTTGAATAGGCAAGATCATCCTCATTCATCTGGCGATAAAGCATATATTCTTTATAAAGAATTCCTTTATCATTGTTGCCATATTGTTTTTTAGCTTCTCTGATATAGAAGAGTGCGTCATCGGTATATCCCCGGGTGACGGAAGTGTTCAGCAGGTAGTCTAATGCTTCCTTGTTCTTATTACCTCCTTCGTAGGCCATGCCATATAATACATAAGGATCCCGCTGCTTCTCTGCTCGGGCAGCCTCCATTAACAGGTCGTTATACATACGCCGTATGGCAGGGCTGTTGTTTCTTCGCATTTGCTCGCGTATAAACACCAGAGCTTCCGGATAACGTGCCAATTCACTAAGGATACTCGCCCTTTTGACGATAAGCGCACCGCTTCCCGGTATGGCAGCCAAACCGTTGGATGACCAGCCTAGAGCAGCTTCCCGGTTTCCTTCCTGTAAATGCAGGTTAATGATGTCCAGATAATATTCTTCGTTTTGAGGAGATACTTTGATGAGCTCCGTCAGCTTTTCGATAGCCTCTTTTCGGTTACCACCTTTTTTCATTTGCTGGTAGCCTACCTCCATGCTGTAGATATAATCCTTCCTTAGAATCGTATCGTTCGGGTAAATCTGATTGATTCGTTTCAACAGACGGTCTGCTTCCACATCGTTGTTCTGCTTGCGGTACAGTTCAATCTTTCTTCGCCATAAACCTCTCCAATACGGATTCACTTCCAGCAACTCATTAACGTAACAAATAGCACTGGAATAATTCTCGGTGATATCTTCTACGTCTACCAGCAGATGTTTGGCATTGACGTTGTTGTAATTGTCATCTATCGCTTTGACAAGATGATAACGCGACTGGTCATAGTTCTTTTCGTGGAACCAGTATTTTCCCATGAGCCATTCAAGGTCAGAAACATTCGGGTATTTCTGAAGGCCCTCCTCCAACAGCTCTTTCCCTGCTTCCCATTCCTCGTTCGCAAAATGCTCCTGTACAATCTGGGCATATTGCTCCGGTGTCTGGAATCCGTTGTCGGTCCCGGAGGAAGAGGTTATCAGTAAAAACAGACAACCTAATATGGTGATCTTATGGAGAAATTCTCTGTTCATTCTATCTTGTCTTTAATCTTTCTTGTTTAAATCGTAGCAGGTTCGGGCTTCATTGCCGTTATATCAGTACCGTCTGCACTTTCTTCTTTCTGCTTGAATCCTTTCCGTTCCATGTTCTTCCACTTGAAGTCTCTATTGGTCAGATAACTGAGGTATCCTCTCAATGAACAGAAAGTGATGATGGGATGATAGAAGATGGGCTCCAATATGGACGCAATGATAATCCACAGGTATTCATATCCTCTTTTATATAGCATCCCGACATAGTAGTCGTAGGTAATAACAACGATGGAAAGGAACTGGCAGAACGTATAGATCGTCAGGTAAATCATCCATGCCGTGTTCCAGTTGACTGCTCCTGTAAAGGCCAGATAGATAAATACTATCAAACCGACGAGCTCGATGATTGGCGCCAGAAACTCAAAAACGAACATATAAGGCAGAGTTAACAGTCCCATCTGCTTATACGTCTTTTTGAAAATCATCTTACGATGGATATTAAGTGTCTGGAACAATCCCCGTGCCCAACGGGTACGTTGCCGGTAAAGCATTGCCAGGTTGGGAGGTCCTTCCGTCCAACAACAAGTATCAGGAATCTGTACGATCTTATAAGGACGGGAGAAGTCGCACATATATCCTACCATGCGGGTGATGAGGTCCATGTCTTCGGCAAAAGAGGGGGCATCGTATCCTCCGGCTGCAATCGCTACCGAACGGTCGAAAAGACCGAATCCACCGGAAACATTCGGCATACCATTGATTGCGGACCATCCCATCTTACCAATCAGATAGGAACGCATGTATTCCAGATTCTGGAAAAGTGGAATCGGTGTACGGGGAGTTCTAACGTCTATGATTTGTCCGTCTTTCACGACGCATCCGTTAGCCATCAACATCGTTCCGCTGACTGCAATTACTTGTTTTTCTGAAGATATAATGGGCGAGATACAACGATAAAGAGCATACTTTTCCAAAATGCAATCCACATCCGTGCAGATAAAATAAGGATGAGAAGCAACGTTGATACCCGCATTGGATGCATCCGCTTTGGTTCCTCCATTTTCTTTGTCTACAACGATGAGTCGGCTGTATTTCGGGTTGGAGGATTTGAGGAGTCTTCGGAACGGTCTGGTTTTGATTCGCTCGATATAAGCATAGGGCACTTCTACCAGTTCATAATATTCGGTCATCTTTTCCAATGTACTGTCCGTACTTCCATCATTTACAATAACCACCTCGAAAAGCGGATATTCCAATGCAAGCATGGAGTTCACATTATCAATGATTGTCTTTTCTTCATTGAAGGCAGGAGCAATTACCGAAATGCCCGGTGTATAGGGGGATTCCTTGATTGTTTTCCGCATATAGCTTTCCACATAGTAATCCTTTCTCCGTTTTAGAGAAATGAAAGAGAGGAAGGCGAATGTGACGAGGAATATCGCCAGCATGCTCGTATAAAAGAATACGAAATAATTGAAGAATGTAAATATTATATCTCTCATGTTCTCTAGTTTTACTGGTTGATTAACGGATGCTTGGTGTGGGCAAACAATATAGCTGTGTGGGAATCTGCTTTTCTTTCCAATTGATCGAATGTTTTCCTTCCCATTGCACTATACTCATAGAGGGCTTTGAGTATGACTCTCTTGGTTCCCCAGTTATCTGCTTCATCATAAGCATTGTAAAGAAATCCTAAAGCCTTATCGGTCTTTAGATCCGCAATAGCCGAAATGATTTGTCGTTTGACTTCTTCCGGTTGTACATTATACATTTCAATCAGCTTAGGTTCAACCTCTTTGTATTTTAGTTTACCTAAAGTCTTGATCGCTTCACCTCGTATTTCCACAGAACGGGCATTGAGTTGCTTCGCGAGAATTGGGGCACTTTCGGTTTCATTATATAGCCGGATTTCGTTGATAAAGAATATCTTAACGTTTTCTTCAGCTGAAGTATTCACCCATTTAATAAAGGTGGGTGTGTTATATCCCACTTTCTTACGGTGCTCCAAGATAGCGTGTAACTCCATCATGTCCCATTGCCTTAACTTCATGCCGATGTCTTCGTCGAAGAAGCGGAACGGGTCACCCTGGCTTAACCACATATAAGTATAGCGTGCCGAGTTTCTTAGTTCTAGTTCACGATGATAGAGGAAACGCACCAATACCGCTTCAGAGGCATAGCCATTGATGGACTGAATAAGTTTCAGAGCTTGTATCTTTGATCTTTTGGAACCGAATTGAAGTTCGCGTTCAAGGAAACGTGTGATTTGGAATACGGTTTGAATCGTTTGATAGTTTAGTTCATTGATCTCATCTTCATGCACACTCTTGATTTCTGTTAATAGTTGAGTGATAATGCGTAACTCGTTAGGTTTCGGGCGCTTTTTCGTATCATATTCTAATCTGTCAGCTATCTCTTCTTCACTCAATGTGTTGGAATCTAGTGAGATAGATTTCATTTCTTCATAATACTTATCAAATGCTTTATTGTATTTCCGCTTCTCTTTTCGCCTTTTAAATATACCATATATAATATGGAATAGGAGAAATAAGTACGCAATAATACAAAACATTACAGCAATTGAGCATATTCTTATGATTAAAGGATAGCCAATAAACTTGTAATATATCCAATAGAAATAATATTCTATGTAATCTATACCATACAGTACTTGATCCATTTCCCTTGATATATTTATATATAGAACTTGTATATTCGGAATAAAAGCTCTATATTTGTTGTATTGAATGTTCTGTCTAATGCAAATATACGAAATAACTTGTATATATTATCCAGTGTTCATGAACAGGCCTTTTGAGCCCTATTTTAGCTCTTGTGATTATTCTCGATGGAAAGGATTGAAATTACAAATAAAGGCAAGCAAAAAGCTATTAGGAGTTAAATATATTTTTGATAAGTTAACAAATGGAGCCTGGAAATAAGTGTGATAAGCCAGGTTCTCATGCGAAACAAAAACAAACAATAAATTTAAAAATTAAATTAAGATGAAAATTAAAAGTTTGGTGTATGTCCTTATGGGGACAATGTTGGTTACTACTTCCTGCTCTGATAATGAGTTGGAAAAAGGTAACGATGGTTCGGGAACTGTTGACCCGGTAAATGCTTCTGCACTTGTGAATGTATATTCCGATAAAAGTGGTTCTGAAGCGAGCCTGCTTGTGGGAGATGTATTAGTGAAAGATTCCCGTACTCTTACGTTGAATGTTCCTGCTGCTTGCGAGAAAGTGTATATGAAATACAATACAGTTTCGGGAACAGAAGCTACAAAAGAATTTGCTTTGTCTCCTGTTAGTCGTGGTGTAGATCAGAGTACTGGTTTCAATTTTGAAACAAACCGTCTGGCATCGGTAACTCTTGCGCTTCCTGAAGATGCAGTGCAGCCGACAAATGAAACGGACCAAGGCTATCTTTTCTATCATAACACAGGTGTGGTGATGTTCGAAGATGGTTGGCCTATTCAACTGGATTCATGGTATGATGAAGATTTCAACGATGTTGTATTCGAGTATGACTTGAAGGTGACTGAATGTCATAGTCAACAGATGATGGAGACTGTAGGAGGTAAAGAAGAATTGTTGTTGACTTTGGATGTTCGTGCTGTAGGTGGTATATACCCGACTGTGTTAGGTGTTGTACTGGATGGTTTGAAAAGCGAGTATGTTGATCGGATTACTGCAAGCCTTGTACTAAAAGGTGGTCAGGGAACAATGACAGACTTAGCTAAAGAGGAACTTTCTACAAAAAATATAGTGAAAGTTGAAAATAAAAATTGGAATTGGAGTAATGATACTCGCAAAGAACCGCGTTTCGCAATATTGACAGTGGATAAAGCACAAGCGGAAGGAACTGTTATTACACTGGATGGTTTAACTTCTTTGATGGATAATAATCAGGATATGTTTCAGGTAACACAAGGAAAAGTAAGAGAAGGACTACCTATGTTGCGTGCTGAAGTTAGACTGATTGGTAAAGAAGGATTAACTGGAGCTGAAAGAGATGCTCAGCTTGCAGCATTTAGAGAGTTGATTTTAGATACTAATAGACAGAATTTCTTTATTAAGGTGAACGGTGGTAAAGAAATACACATGAGGGGTTATGCACCGACTTCTGCTTACAAAGCAGAATATGAAGCATTGGTTGCGGGTGACACTACACTGGATGCAAATGTTTATTATTCAAATACCAAAGGTTCCACTTGGGGAGTTAAACTTCCGGTTGGCACACGTCATGCTTATGAACGTGTACCATTTAGAGAAGCATATCCTGATTTTACTAAATGGGTAGATAGTAAGGGTGCTTCAAACCAGAAATGGTATGAGAACTTTGTTGATGAAAAAACTATAAGATATTGGTAATGCAAATTATCAGTCAATACGTTATTTGAGATATTTTGTACAATTTGAACCCCTCTTTTTTCGAAAAGAGGGGTTTCTTTGTATTCGGAAGAATAATCTTTAAACTAATACCGTAATGACGAAGCGATTTTTTATAGGCTACAGTTTGATTACTTTTTTTCTCTTAAATAGTGTGGTGCTTTTGGCACAACACAAAGCTTCCTTTGTGCAGCAATGGAAAATAGAAGATGCATCCCATGCTTTGCAGATAATAGAACGTGCAGATACATTAGAATTGATAGTTCCGGACGGACTGACTATGTGGTATCGGCAACGATTGACGGGCGATTATGAAATAAGTTATTGTATTTGTATGGTGATGCAAGGTGGAAAGTATGACCGCTTGAGTGATCTGAACTGCTTCTGGGCTGCCAATGATCCTAAATACCCTGATGATCTTTTTGCCCGTAGTCAGTGGCGTGACGGCATCTTTAAAAACTATAACATATTAAACCTTTTCTACGTTGGATACGGAGGAAATGATAACTCAACGACCCGTTTCCGTCGATACAAAGGAGAATATTATGGAGTGGCAGATGACAAGGTGAAACCTTTATTGAAAGAATATACCGATGCCTCTCATTTACTCGTCCCCAATCAATGGTATGAGATTCGGATTCGAGTGGAAAAGGGAATCACAACTTATTCTGTGAATGATGAAGAGTTGTTCCGCTATACCCTTGCGGGTAGTGAAGGTGACGGACACTTCGGTTTACGTCTTTTGCAGAATCACGTACTCTTTACAGATTTTAGAGCGACTATACTTTGACTTATATACTGAAAACCTAATAAGACTATATTTCCATGATGAAACAACCTTTTACTAAATTTGGAGTGACAACTCTGTTTTCTCTTTTGTGCTCAGCATTCCTTCATGCGCAAGTTGTAACAGATGAGCGGATGTTTTCTTTTGAAGAACCGCAAATACCGGATTGTATCACCGCTACCCATTCCCGCCTGTCGGTATCTGATCTGCATTATAAAGATGGAAAACATTCGTTGGAATGGACATTTGAACCGGGTGGAATATTGGAACTCAAGAAAGACCTGAAGTTTGAGAAGAAAGATCCGACCGGCAAGGATTTATATCTTTCGGCTTTTATTGTGTGGGTTTATAATGAAGTTCCCCAAGATGCGACCATTGAGTTTCAGTTTCTGAAAGACGGCAAACGATGCACATCTTTCCCTTTTGGTATTAATTTCAGTGGTTGGCGTGCCGCATGGGTTTGCTATGAACGTGATATGCAAGGCACACCGGAAGAAGGCATGAATGAACTCCGGATTATTGCTCCAAATTCAAAAGGAAGCCTTTTCATCGATCATTTGATTACGGCTACTAAGGTTGATGCACGTCAACAGACGGCCGATCTGCAAGTTCCTTTTGTCAATGCCGGGACCACCAACCATTGGCTGGTTGTCTATCAACACTCGCTTTTGAAACCGGATATTGAATTGACTCCTGTAGACGATAAGCAAAGAGCAGAAATGCAACTGTTGGAAAAGCGTTTTCGTGATATGATCTACACGAAAGGGAAAACGACAGATAAAGAAGTAGAAACCATCCGCAAGAAATATGATTTCTATCAGATAACTTACAAGAACGGCCAAGTATCGGGAGTACCTATCTACATGGTACGTGCTTCAGAAGCTTATGAACGGATCATACCGAACTGGGATAAAGATATGCTGACTAAAATGGGAGTGGAAATGCGTGCTTATTTCGACCTGATGAAAAGAATTGCCGTTGCATATAATAATGCGGCAAATCCGGTGATTCGGGAAGAAATGAAGAAGAAGTTCTTAGCAATGTACGATCACATAACCGATCAGGGGGTAGCTTATGGTAGTTGTTGGGGAAATATCCATCATTATGGCTATAGTGTTCGCGGTCTGTACCTGGCATATTTTCTGATGAAAGATGTGCTTAGGGAAACCGGGAAACTTCAGGAAGCCGAACGTACGTTACGTTGGTATGCGATTACTAACGAAGTATACCCTAAACCGGAAGTTAATGGAATTGATATGGACTCTTTCAATACACAGACCACAGGACGCATTGCCAGCATTTTAATGATGGAAGATACACCGGAAAAACTACAATATCTCCGGTCTTTCTCCCGTTGGATTGATTTTGGTTGCCGTCCTGCATTGGGATTATCCGGTTCGTTTAAAGTAGACGGAGGTGCTTTCCATCATCGAAATAACTATCCGGCTTATGCTGTGGGCGGACTCGATGGAGCAACCAATATGATTTATCTTTTCAGCCGGACGGAATTTGCTGTTTCCGAGTTAGCTCATGAAACAGTGAAAAATGTACTGTTGACCATGCGTTTCTATTGCAATAAGCTGAACTTCCCTCTTTCCATGTCCGGTCGTCATCCGGATGGAAAAGGTAAACTGGTTCCTATGCATTTTGCTATGATGGCTCTAGCTGGTTCTCCCGATGGAAAGGAGGAATATGATAGTGAAATGGCTTCTTCTTACCTCCGTCTGATTTCAGACCCAAGTATTGAAAATGACTCTCCCGAATATATGCCTAAGGTTTCAAATGCTGAAGAACGTAAGGTGGCAAAACGTCTTGTGGAGAAAGGTTTCCGTCCGGAACCGGATCCGCAGGGAAATATAGCGATGGGATATGGTTGCGTCTCTGTCCAACGTCGTAGCAATTGGTCGGCTGTGGCACGCGGACATTCCCGTTATCTATGGGCGGCAGAGCATTATCTGGGAGCAAATCTATACGGTCGCTACCTGGCACACGGCAGTTTGCAAATATTGACTGCTGCACCGGGACAGACAGTAACTCCCGCCACTAGCGGCTGGCAGCAGGAAGGTTTTGACTGGAACCGTATTCCGGGAGTGACATCTATTCATTTGCCATTGGAGCAATTGCAGGCTAAGGTGCTCAATGTGGATAGTTACTCTGGAATGGAAGAGATGCTTTACTCCGACGAGGCTTTTGCCGGTGGTTTGTCTCAACAGAAGATGAATGGTAATTTCGGAATGAAGTTACATGAGCATGATAAGTACAACGGATCACATCGGGCACGTAAATCTTACCATTTCATCGATGGAATGATTGTCTGTCTTGGTTCGGATATTGAAAATACAAATACGGAGTTCCCGACAGAAACGACTATCTTCCAATTGGCAGTTACTGATAAAGCAGGGCATGATTATTGGAAAAATTATCAAGGAGATAAGAAAGTATGGGTGGACCATTTGGGAACGGGTTATTATGTTCCAACTCCCATCCGGTTTGAGAAGAACTTTCCTCAATACTCGCGAATGCAAAATACAGGAAAGGAAACAAAGGGTGATTGGGTTTCTTTGGTTGTGGATCATGGAAAGGCACCGAAAAACGGAAGTTATGAATACGCTGTTCTGCCTCAGACGAATGAAGCTCTGATGAAGAAATTTGCAAAAAAGCCCACTTATAAGGTATTACAGCAAGACCGGAATGCACATATTGTAGAGTCCGTTTCCGAACAGATCATTTCTTATGTGTTGTTTGAAACTCCTGAAACGACATTGCCGGGTGGTTTATTACAACGTGTGGATACTTCCTGTCTGGTTATGACTCATAAAGAATCTGCTGATAAGATTAAGTTAACGGTGGCACAACCGGATTTGGCTTTGTATCGCGGTCCAAGCGATGAAGCGTTTGATAAAGATGGGAAACGCATCGAACGTAGTATCTATTCACGACCATGGATTGAAAATGCCAGTGGTGAAATACCTGTGACTGTAACGATAAAAGGGCAATGGAATGTAGAAGAAACTCCGTTTTGCAAGGTGATTTCTTCTGATAAGAAGCAAACAGTTTTGCAGTTCAGTTGTAAAGATGGTGCTAGCTTTGAAGTGGGGTTAAGGAGATAGAAGTCAGACAACAGGAGATCATTTGCTTTTCCTGATAGGGGAACAGTAGTTTCTCTTGGAGAAACCATAGTTTCCATGCCGTTGAAACTATTGTTTCTCGGTGCTGAAACTACAGTTTCCCAATGCTGAAACTTTAGTTTCCCGGTACGAAACCTTTGGTTTCAAGCCTTGAAACTAAAAGTTTCCCCACGAGAAACAAAGGTAATGCATTCATGAAATAAATAGGATTGCCTGGAGCTTCCGGAGTGAATACCTCCGCGTTGTGAAATGTAGCTTATCTGTTTCTGGTGACAGCATTATTGTTGTCACACTGCTGTCACCTATTGCTGTCACGGTGTTAATTGTTAATAATCAAACCGTTAAGCTGCAATCGGTGACAGGTGACAGATATATAATTAAAATAATTGTATAGAGAGGTTAGAACATAAACATGGCAACGGCAACAATACGGTTGTTACATACGGCATGGGTATCTTGAATTTTCCCATTGGACGTATTGAGCGAACCATACCACGCAGAGCTTAATGTATATTCCAACCCGAATTTCCAGTGGGGGACATTGTAGGTCAGTTCTGCTCCTGCCGTAACTAATTGGTTAAGGTCTGTTCCTGTTCCATAAAGTTTTGCATCATTTCCTTTGGGAGCATATAGTGCATCACTTGTTCCCAGATTCTTGGCATAACCTACGAAGATTCCCGGCTTCCATTTCTGTCCGTAGACAACGTTGAACCAAGAGCTGGAGAAACGTATCGGAGTATATTCTTGTTCTCCCGTTTGTTCGTTGACAGACTTGATCCCGAATCCACCCAAGCCGGATGCTTGTGTCAGATTGGATCCTAATACACTCTTCGCACCTATAAACCAATCTTTATTCGTATATTTTACATGGGCTTCGTAGGACAGGGTGGTAATGCGTTCGTCCACCTTGAAGGTTGTTTCCATTGAATACATATAGCCGGTATACGGGTCTGTAAAATAATGATGGCGTGTTGCTTCCGTTCTAGGTTTCAGTGAAAGCATTTCGACGCCTACTCCTGCTTGCAATTGTTTACTTTTATAGTCTAATCCTAAGTAAATTTCGGGAATACAGCTTTGCTTCAGATAGTTATGCGTTTTCCCTTCCGGTCCTTGTGAAGTATATTGTGATTGCCACACTGCGGCTCCGGTAAGTTGGAAATTCTTGTTTGTATAGCGATAACGAATTTGTGGCGCACGGCTGAATGGTTGGAACGGTGCTCCTACAGAGAGATTAAGAATCTGCGGAGACACATCTCCGAATAGCGGATGCCAGTTCTGCCCGAGTAATAAAGCTGATTTTCCCCAATCCAGATTCAAATAAGCATGACGAAGGCGAATGACCGAATAAGAAGTGCCTGTGCCGCGGAAGTCGACTTCTACTTTGGCAGATGTCTTGGCTGTTCCCAGTTTTGGACCGGCAACGTCTACTCCAAGGCGCGAATATAAAGTATAGAAGTTACTGTTGGGTGTTGAGTTCAAATCGTTCCCCTCCGGATCACGCACTTTGTCTTTTGGATACATATAAAACAATCCGTCTACGGTTTCTTCGTTAGCACGACTATTATAATAGAAGTCAGTACGAATCTGTCCATAGAATTTGAACTTGAAATCCTGCATTTGTGCGAAACTGCCCGATACGGTTATCAGACAAAGAAAGATTAGAATGTATTTTTTCATAATGTGCATGTTTGTAAACGGGCGCAAAATTACGTAAAATTACTGGTTATCAGTTCATCGTTGATTAAAAAAGGCAAGGATTGCCTGATTATATTTGTTGAGACTTGTGCTTTTATGAATTGCTTTCAGTAATTTTCTGTCTGCTTGCGGCATTAAATATTCCCAGAAAGTTTTCATTTTGTTCAGAAGTTGTTCGTCTCCTCCTTCCAACTGTTCTGCATATTGATTGTATACGCATTTGTGCATAGATTGCAATTTTTCTCTCATTTCATCGAACTCGAGTGCACGGTTTTGTCTATACTCCAAAGCTAATGCCGGGTTGGCAAGTAATCCCCGTCCTATCATAATTCCGGCTAGTCCGGGAAACTGTTCCTGAATGCGGTGAATATCTTCTACACTATTGATATCTCCATTATAGATGAGCGGATGTTTGCAGGCACTCTGAAAAGCCTCAAACGCTTTAAGGTCAACTTCTCCTTTGTATTGCTGTTTTCCCAAGCGGGGGTGCATAACCACTTGTCGCAAGGGTAGCTCATTGATAATCGGAGCCAGTTTCAGACATTCTTCCATATCTTCCCAGCCCAACCTCATTTTGATGGAGAAACTTATTTGCGGATATTCTGTAATCAGGCTAAGTAACGCCTGAACTTCTTCGGGATAAGGAAGAATGCCGGAACCATTGTGACGTTTAGCCAGCATGGGAAAAGGACATCCCATATTGATGTCGACTTCCTTATATCCCTTTTCAATGAATAGGGATAAGATTTTTTCTGCTTTTTCAAAAGAAGGGGCTATCAGTTGGGGAATCAGATGGGCTACCTGATTATTCCCGGGTTCGATTCCTCGCACATCTCTATGGCGGAATCCGCCTTTTTCGAGTCGTACAAATGGGGTATAATAAGTATCTATACCTCCGAAGCAGGCAGCATGAGCATTACGGTAAAACACTTCGGTGTAACCTTGTAATGGGGCAAAATGAATAGGAAGAGTCTTTGGCATTATTTTTATTTTTGTGCAAAGATACAGAAAAAGTAAAAGAGAGGAACCTCGCGGTCCCTCTCTTTCTGATGTTAAATTGATTAAAGTCTGATTTTTATAAACGTTTTCTATGATTGAAGGTTAGAAAAATTGGGGGATATATTTTTATTCTACAACGTTTATAGTCAGTTCACGTACTACTTGACCACCTTGATGGACGTAGTTTGCATTGTTGGCTACGAAGGTAGCGGTATATGTACCGGCCTCTTCATAGGTATGTGAGTATATCTCCAACGACTGCGAGATATTCTTAATCGCTACACCAGCGTCAGGATTGCAGGAACCGTTGAGGAGGATTGGATTGGAGATAAGCCAAGTATCCCCTTTTGTATACCCTGCTGCTCCGCCACTGGTTACGAAATCGCTTGGCTGGTTAATTCTCCAGAAATAAGGAATATTACCGTCTACAGTAGCGTATGCTATTTTGTCTTCATATTCTGCGCTTTTCATCTCTTCAAGTGTGAGGTTTTTATTACCTAATGCTTCCTTTAATTTGGTAAGATGAGTGTTGTTTTTTGAAAGATCGTCTAAATTATAGGTTACATTTAAAGCCGAGAATTCGAAGTTCTTTGCATTAATTGTAGTTGATTTTCCATTGTTGAACTCCAGATTAAGCTGTAAGCCCTTAATATGTATTACAGGCATTGTGCTGCTATTATCAAGAGGGTTAAGACGGAAAGCAATGCTGATCTCTTTACCCAGATAAGATATTAAAGGACAAGAATAGTCTTTAGTATCTTTGGTTGCTTTAGGAAGCTCATCTTGGCTGACAAGTTCTGTCCATTCGCAATTAGTAACTGCTTCTTTGTCTTTTTCCACATTGTTGCCACTAATCCCTCCGAATTGATCGGATATTAATATGTGAGTAGAACCTTCGATGGTTTTCGCACTACCATAGTCATATAATACAGAGAAATTGATTTCACATTTTTCTACGTCTTCCGGTTGCATTTCAATTCTGTTCCGATGTTTGTATTCGTGCCCTATCTCGCCGCTGAAGAAACTGATAAAATCAGGGTCGCCATCGAAGCTGAACGTTACCGGACTTCCTTTCTTTACAGTCACAGTTTTGCCATCGAAGCTGACATTGCTGTCTGTCACCACACCAACTTCCATTGTTGTGTCTTCTTTTAATTCCTTGTCGCATGAAGCGAGACATAGTCCGGCAAAAGCGATAGTCATCAAACTTTTATATATTGTCTTCATATCCTTTTCTTTTTAAAGTTAATAAGGGATTTACCAACCCGGATTATTCGTTTTGATAGCACTGTTCGATCCTATCTCATTGGCAGGAATCGGGAAATAGTTGTAAGACTTCGGAATATTGAAGTAAGTATATACATTGGTTCCGAATTTCCAGGATTCGTCAGCTTGCGCCTTGTCCACTTGTTCCTGCATCAGTTTGTGATAGTCTCCCCAACGGATCAGGTCGAAACGGCGTGTATATTCGAAGCAGAGTTCCATAGCACGTTCGTCTTTGATAGCCTTGCGGAAGCCGGTTTCATCCAGATTTGCTGCAAGCTTGTTGATTCCTGCACGTTCTCTTACTGCATTGATACATTCATAAGCCAGATCATTAGGACCATGGTTGACTTCATTTTCAGCTTCTGCAATCATCAGCAGAATGTCAGAGTAGCGGAGAAGAGGGAAGTTGATGGAAGTATCGTTCTTGCTCTTCTTGTCTGCCTCATATTCTCTACGATATTTGGCAGCAGCTCTATTACGGTTCTTATTGGCATCGTTCTTCGATTCACGATCACCGTAAGTAGACCCCGGCTCTGTTTCACCATAGCTGAAGGACTTATCCCAGTATTGTTGTTTCACTTCATCTCTTTTTCCTTTCACAAATTCACGACCGTCTACCGGAGTGCCTTCTCCTGCTGACTGGGTGTAAGTGAATGGAGCGATATTCCAGTTGCAACGGTCAATATCACCGTTTGCTTCATACAATTCCAGCAGTTTAGGAGTATTCCAGATAAAAGCGTATGCATAACCCGGGTCACCTTTACCGGTGATGGACGCTTTGGAAGAAAGGTCCTTACCCTGAATACCGATAATATTACCAATTCTACCTTCTGCACGTACATCCGTTGAACGGTTACCTGCAAATTCTACCTCCCAGATACTTTCATTAGCCTTGGCACCATCCTTATTGAGAGCAGTGTTATACTTATCAGAACAAATGTCGATAAAGAAATCCCAATATTTAGCAGTCAGTGAATGACCTTCATTCTTAACTAGCTGTGCATAGTAACTCGCTTTTTTGAAATATTCTGTAATCTCGGCACTAGTCGTACTGTTGGCTAAACCCACTTCCTTGTCACGTTTAGGCTCACCAGCTCTGAACATATATACACGTGCCAACATTCCCCAAGCTGCCGATTTGGAAATACGTCCCGGCAAATAGTTCAAATCTTGAGCAGATTTGAGATCTTCGGCAGAACCATACATTTCTTTGATGATAAAATCATAAATCGTCTGTTTGTCCGTACGAGGAATAGAGTGGTTATAAACATCTTCTGTAGAAGTAGTCTTGAAAGGTACATCTCCCCAACATTCTACCAAAGTGAAATAATAGAATGCGCGCAAGAAGCGAGCTTCCGCTTTGTATTGTTTGCGGGTATCATCGTTCATATCGGGCACTGCATCAATATTCTCCAGGAAAATATTGGCTCTGTTGACGCCAGCGTATAATGTAGACCATAGGGCCGCTACAGTAGGATCACTTGTGTTGGCATTGTTACAGATTAAACCGCTCTTATTAGGTCCGCGGTTGGCACCACCATAGTGTCCCAGGTCGTCACCTCCTACAAGGTATAGGAATTCATTTCCGTAAAATGAACTTTGTCCCAGAATAGCATAGGTTCCTGTCAGCCATGAAGTAGCTTCTGCTTCATTTTTGAAGAAGTTTTCGGGAGTAGTATATGTCGGGTCTTTTTCCAGGAAATCGCAGGAAGTCAGGTTTAGTCCGACAAGAAGTGATATGATAATTATTCTTATTGTTTTCATATACGTAATTGTTTGAAGGATGATTGATTAGAAACCTAGGTTTACACCAAAACTAATAGAGTAGGCTCTCGGATAAGCGGAGAAGTCCAGCCCCGGAGTCAGTGCGCCTTCACGGATAGATACTTCCGGGTCGTAACCGGAATATCCTGTACATGTCCATAGATTCTGACCGGCAACGAATACACGTGCATTGTCTATCTTCCATTTCTTGGTCAGTTGCTTCGGCAGTGTATAGCCTAAAGATACTGTTTTCAGACGAAGGAAAGAACCATCCTCGATAATACGTGTAGAGAATACTTTGTTAGAACCGGAGTCGGTAGCTCTCGGAATATTACTTTCCGGGTTTTCTGTTGTCCAACGGTCTGCGTAACTTGCATATTGGTTCAAGTCGCGTGTCTTATTACTGTTCTCGAAGAACAGGCGGTTGGCATTCAATACATCGTTTCCATACGACCATTGGAAGAAGATGCTCAAGTCAAATCCTTTGTATTCGAAATTATTGGTAAATCCACCTGTATGTTTCGGCATACCGTTACCGATCATAGTACGGTCGTTATCGTCGATAATACCGTCACCATTCAAGTCTGCGTATTTGGGCATACCCGGTTGCGTATTACTCTCGGAAGAGAAATATGGAACATTACGTTTCAATGTATAGGTATCACCCACCTTGTCGAAGTCTTCGTACTTGTATGTACCTTCATAGATGAATCCATACATCATCCCCATCGGATAACCCACTTTGGCGATGTAGCTGTATTGTGAGTTATAGTTTTGGTCAAATTTCGCAGCAGTTGGCATGGATACTTGGTTTTCTGCCAATGCCAATACTTTATTCTTGTTAAAGGCTATATTGAAGTTACTGGTCCACGAGAAATTACGGTTTTTAATGTTGGTAGTATTCAAGGTGAACTCAATACCTTGGTTGCGTACCTTACCTATATTTTTCATCGCACTGGTAAAACCGGAAGAAGGAGCTGTTGATGCATTCAGCAGCAGGTCGCGAGTCGTCTTACGATACCAGTCTATGGTCAATCCGATACGTTCGTCAAGGAAGCCCAAGTCCAGACCCAGATTCCACTGTTCGGTAGTTTCCCATTTCAACTTTCTATTTCTTAAAGAAGTAGGTACCATACCTACGCTTGTCAGACTGTTTTCAAATGGATATACGCCACTTGGAGTACTACCGACTGAAATAAAGTCTCCGACTTTATCTTTCAACATTTGATATAGAGCGTATGTATCATACTCGCCTACACGGTTGTTACCGGTCAATCCCCAGCTTGCTCTTAATTTACCTGAAGAAACAACTGGTTTCAATGGTTTCATAAAATCTTCTTCCATGAATCCCCAAGCCAATGAGCTGGAAGGGAAGTAGCCGAAACGGTTATCGCCACGGAACTTGGAAGAACCGTCGGAACGGAAAGAAACCGTTGCATAATACAATGATTTATAGTTGTAGTTTAAACGTCCCAGGAAGGAAAGCATAGACCAGGAACTCTTTAATGATTTGGTCGTACTCGGAGTTCCTTCACTCATTCCTGCCATTCCGAGTGCTTCGTTTGGAATTTGCACTGTCTTGTATGAATAGTATTCATAGTCGGAATTTTGCAGGGTTACACCTACCATACTATTAAAGAAATGTTTCCGTTTGATATTGGTCTGATAGGTCAGAATGTTTTCGTTCAACCATGTTGCACGTTGAGAATGGTAGATTTCTGCATTTACCTTATCGGATGATTTCGGATTACCATAGCGGGTCTTCGAGTTGTTGAATGTTTCCCCTTTGCGGGTATCGAACGTGTAACCGCCGGAAACTTTCAACTTCAATCCTTTGATAAATTCATATTCTGCAAATCCGTTGAACTGGATATAGTTCGCGTACGTCTTGCGATATTCGTTTTTCAAAGACATGATAGGGTTGAAACGATAGTCGTTGGTGTTGTTTATCGCATCGTCCATAATATTATCCATCAACGAATTCAATGGTCTGTTCGGTTCTGTCACGGGGCGATATCCCCATACGCTGTAGAACAGGTTATTCATACCACTGTATGAGTTCTGGGAAGGAGAACCACCGGTGGTTGTAGTACTTGAATAGTTGGTTGTCAGATAGATTTTCAGTTTCTTTTTTTGAATGGTAGTGCCCATACGGCCTTGTATACGCTTGTAGTTTGATTCCAACAAGATACCGTCCTGGTCATAATAAGATAAAGAAGCGTTGTAACGAACTCCTTCCGAACCACCGGTCAGGCTGACATTGTGGCTTTGCATCCATGCGCTGCGGAAGATTTCATCCTGCCAGTTATATTGTGGGATATTTCTATAATCTTCCAATCCCCATTTCTTGCCGTCATAATTCATGAAGTAGGTAGTTTCCATATCTTTGGGACTACGTTCTGCCTGTAGTTTGACGAATTCATAGGCATCCATCATCGGGATTGTTTTGGTGATATGCTGAATACCGAAACTTCCGTCATATTTAATTTTAGGTTGGCCGATTGTTCCTTTCTTGGTTGTAATCATCACGACACCGTTGGCACCACGGGCACCGTAGATAGCAGTAGCAGAGGCATCCTTCAGGAAGTCGAGTGACTCGATATCATTCTGATTGATGGCTGCGGCTATGGAGGGGTCTTCCACCGGGAAACCGTCAATGACATAAAGAGGAGAGTTGTCCTGTGTCAAAGAGTTGTTACCACGGATGACGATGTTCATCTGTCCGCCCGGCATACCTTCGCCCGAACTTACGTTGACACCGGCAATACGTCCGCCTAATGTCTCGCCGAAAGAAGCAGTCGGAGTGCTAAGCAGTTCTGCCATGCTGGCTTTGGCAACAGAACCCGTCAGGTCTCTCTTGCGTATTTCCTGATAGCCGACTACTACCACTTCGTCCAATGTCTTTGTATCTTCCTTCAATGTGATAACCATTGGCTTTTGAGTGTCCGCCTTTATTTCTACAGTGACATAACCAATGAAAGAAATAACCAATATTGAATTCTTATTGGGTACGTTAAAAGCAAATTTACCATCAAGGTCAGTGATTGTTCCTTGTGAAGTACCTTGTACCTGAACACTGGCTCCCGGCACTCCTTCTCCTAAGTTGTCCTTCACTGTACCTTTAACAAGTACCTGTGCAAGTACAAAAGAAACAGAAAATAAGATCAGTCCGATGGAGGAGAGCATCCTTTTTCTAGTTTGAGTGGATAAATGTTTTTTCATATATTAAAAATTAAGTGATTTTATTGAATCTACGCTTGCAAAGATAGACGGATTGAATATTCTAATATGGATAGAATTATTCAAGATTGGTGCAAAATCATACAATTTTTCTGTTCTCATAAACTATTTCTCTTTGATGGATTCTAGTAATTCAGATAACTCTTTCACGATGTCGGGATGTTGTTTTGATACATTCGTTTTCTCCGATGGATCGGAGGATAAATCGTAAAGTTGAGGCTGTTTGTCGTTGCCTAACTCCATTTTCGTCCAATGTTCGATGGCGGGGCCGTCGCTCGGTTCGATGTATTTCCATTGACCTTTTATGATGGCAAGTGTGTTATTGAGATTCTGTTGAACGACATACTCACGGTTTGTATTATTTTTGCCGAGGAGAACGTTCAGATGTTCCTGACTGTCGGGGGCAGCTCCTTTGCGTAAAGGTTGGTCCAAAAGTGAGGCGAGCGATGCATACACATCTATTTGAGAAAAAAGAGCTTGTTGCTTGTTCGGCTTCACCCGGGCAGGCCAACGGACAATAAATGGAACGCGTGTACCCGCTTCGTAAGCACTGTATTTCCCACCACGGTAGATACCCATCGGAGTATGTCCGTTGAGAAGTTCGTAAGCTTGGTCTTGATAGCCGTCGTCGATAACAGGACCGTTATCGCTGGTAAAGATCAGGATAGTGTTGTCTGCGATGTGGAGGCTATCCAGTGTGTGCATGATTTCACCGATGGTCCAGTCCAGTTGCAGGATGACGTCGCCACGAGTGCCGAGTCCGCTTTTGCCTGCGAAGCGTGGGTGGGGGATGCGCGGTACATGTACGTCTTGCGTACCCATATATAAGAAGAAGGGTTCTTCCTGATGGGATGCAATGAAATTCTTAGCCTTATGGGTGATGATATCGGCTATGTCTTCATCTTTCCAAAGGGCGGATTTTCCTCCGGTCATCCAGCCGATACGGGGAATGCCATTGATAATTGTATTGTTGTGTCCCTGACTGGGTTTTAAAGTGACGAGCTCCGGGTTCTCTTCTCCCGTAGGCCAGTCGCCGACTTTGTGGTCGTAACTTACGGTGATAGGATCATTGGGGTCAAGTCCTACGACATGTCCGTTTTCTACAAATACACAAGGTACACGGTCTACGGTAGCCGGAATAATAAATTCGTAGTCAAAACCGATGCTTTGTGCGTTAGGGGTAATCCGGTTGTTAAAGTCGGTTCCACCTTTCGGACCGAGTCCCAGATGCCATTTGCCTACTGCACCGGTTGCGTATCCTGCATCTTTCAGCATATCTGCCATGGTGATGCAGGTAGTGTCGATAATGAGTTCAGAGTTGCCGGGAGCGATTCCTGTGTTTTCTTGTCTCCAGGGGTACATACCTGTCAGGAGTCCGAAACGGGAAGGAGTGCTGGTGGCAGAAGTTGCATAAGCATTGGTGAATTGTACTCCTTGTCCTGCCAACCGGTCGATGTTGGGAGTACTCACTTTCGTTGCTCCATAACAGCTTAAATCACCAATGCCGAGATCATCTGCAAATATATAAATAATGTTAGGCTTTTGGTTGTTCTGCCCATTGCTCTTTTGGGGTGCATGACTGCATCCTGACAGCGTGACGATGCCGGACAATAGGGGAAGTAGACGCGAAACGTTTTTCATAATGCTGAATGTTTTAGGAAATAATGTAATGAACACAAAGATAAGCGAATGGAAGAAAAAGAATGAGTAGGAATGTACAAGTGAAGTACAAAATAGTACACTTAAGAAGTTACCTTCTTTATTAGGGCGAAGATGTCCGGACTAAGAAACCGTTTATATCATAAATTTAGGCACGGATTACACGGATTAACGCTGTTGTTTTCATACTCATCGTTTTTTAATCCGTGAAATCCGTGTGATTCGTGCCTAATAATATAAGATTATTTTGCAAGAGTGCTTGTATAGTTGCCTGCTAATCTGTTTCTTCTCCGTCCCCTTCTTCTTCGCTCTCTTCTCCTTTACGATAAGCCAGCGGACTGACGTGATAAATCTCCTTGAAACATTTACTGAAATAGCGGGAGGAGGAGAACCCAATCCGGTCAGAGATCTCCGTGATATTCAGCTCCGGGTTATTTCTTAACATGACAGCGCCTTTTTTGAGACGTATGCTTAGGATGAAATCATTCGGGGTCTGGCCTGTAACTGCTTTCAGTTTAGTGAATAGGTTCGTACGTGCCATACCCATTTCGCGGGCGAAGATATTAACGTTGAAATCCGTATTGTCCAGATGACGTTCGATAATGGCCATCGCGCGGTCGAGCATCTCCTTATCCATCGGGTTGGTAGCCAACATTTGGGCAAAAGCCTGTGGTTGTTTGCTGAACTTCTCTTGCAATAGCCGGCGGGAATTAACCAGGTTATTGCAGCGGGAAATCAGAAGATTGGTATTAAACGGTTTCGTGATATAATCATCCGCACCAATCTTCAAACCTTCGATATTGTGCTCTATAGCAGTACGTGCGGTTAATAATACCACCGGAATATGGCAAGTGTTAAAGTCCGTCTTGATCTGTTTGCAAAGTTCCGTACCCGACATGCGTGGCATTACGACATCACTTAAAATGATGCTCGGCATATCCTTCTGTATCATCTCTAATGCTTCTACTCCGTCGGAAGCCGTACTGACTTGATAGAATGTTTCGAAAATACCGACTAACATCTGTTTGATAGATTCATTGTCTTCCACTATCAGCATTTTGGCGTCTTCGATGCGCTTGTTATCTTCTTCTTTCCATTCCGAATCAGGGATTATTTCTACTGAAGGAACAATAGTCTCTGTTTGCTGGATGGTTTCCGTATCATCTTTCGCTATTTGCTCTTCTGTGAAGTGTTCCTTGCCTAGTTTGAGGGTGATAATGAAACTGCTTCCTTTGCCCGGTTCGCTTTCTACCCGGATTGTGCCGTGATGAAGTTCCACAATACCTTTTGTCAGTGCCAGTCCGATGCCTGTACCGGCTCCGGTATTCAGCGAGTTGAGATGTTCGGTCTGATAGAAACGGTCGAATATCTTATCAATTTCGGCAGCGGCGATACCTGTCCCGGTATCTTTTATTTCAATGATGACATGGTCTTTCTCCTGCGATACATTAATCGAAATTGTATCTTCGGCCTTGGTATGCTTCACTGCATTAGACAGCAGGTTGTTTATTACTTTCTGCATCTGCTTTTGGTCATACCATACTTCAATGTCATCCTTCTGTTTGTTGAACTTGAAGTTGATTTGTTTACTGCTCGCATATTCGAGGAAGAGCAGATAATTCTCATACAGGAAGTTAACCAGATTGTGCTGGCTAACTTTGATCTTCATGTGACCCTGTTCCTGTTTACGGAAATCAAGTAGTTCCGTAATCAGTTCCCGTAATTGGAGACTGTTCTTGTAGATTCCCAATACCTTATTATATATGTTAGGCGTAAATGTCTGCACCTGCAACAAAGTTTCCACTTGTCCCACGATCAGCGTTAACGGTGTGCGGAATTCGTGCGAGATGTTAGTGAAGAAACGGAGTTTTGACTGGTTCAATGCTTCGAGGTCTTCAATATGCTTCTTTTCGTACTTCAAAGACTCACGGAGTTTGATGCGCGAATTATAGTTCTGAATAAGATACCATAACAGGCTGATAGTGACAATGGTATAAATCAGGTAAGCCCACCATGTCTCATACCATGAAGGGAGTACGATAATCAGCAGTCTGGCCTCTTTTATTCCTTCCCTCTGTGATTTGATGACAAGGGTATATTTACCCGGATTCAGGTTTGTATAAGTAATCAGCGTTTGCTTCCGGTAAGTATGGTTCCATTCGTCTGAGAAACCCTCCAGGCGATAGAGAATTTCATCTCTGTTGGCAGGGATGAAGTTGGAAGTGGCATATTCGATGCTAAACATCGATTGATTCGCTTTCAGACTGATTTCCGGAGTATGACAGATCGACTGTTCCAGGATGCCGCTTTCATCTCCCGGAACTACTTCTTTTCCGTTGACAAACAGGCGGGAAAGAATGATATTATATGATTTGGGAGTGAAATGTAATTTTTTCTCCCAGAAAGAAATCATTCCCTGAATACCGCCAAGGAATACTTCTCCGTCATGTGTCACAAATAGTGCGTTTTCATTGACGGCAGTCAACGGGAATCCATTCTCCGTACCGTAATTATAGAATTTCTTGCTTGGATAGTTGAACTGTGAGAATCCCTGATTGGTAATCAGCAATAAGTCTCCTTTCTGTATGGACGATTCGCATACTTCGTAGATACAGTCGCTGGATAAACCATCTGTCTGTACATCGAAGTTTTCAAAGTCATCACTTGCCTTACGGTAACGGTCGAGACCGCTTCCGGAGGTGCAGAACCACAGATTACCGTTACTGTCCTGCATGATACTGTTGATATTATTGTTGCTAAGACTGTTCGGATTAGCGGGATTGTGTGGATAATTAGTAAGTTTACCGCTGTCGAACCGGTAAGAATAAACACCCTCCCCGGTAGCCGCAATCCACAATGTACCGTCTTTATCAATGCAAAGACTGGCTACCATGCCAATACCTCTTCCTTCTTTAGTCTCTTTGAAGAGCTGTTGGCAAGCGCCTGTTGCCGGATTGAAAAGACAAACACCGTTTTGTGTGGCGACAACCAGCTTGTCCTTATAAGGTACAATGTCTCGGACGATATCCGAAGGTAGTGAGGTTGGGTCTCCGGCTTTCATTCGGTAGACTGTGAAACGGTTAGTACGCAGGTCGAGTTTGTTCAATCCTCCCAAGTGTGTACCTATCCACATGATTTCATTAGTCCGGTCGTAGTAGATTGCTTTGACATTGTTATGGGAAATGCTATTTTTGCCCTCTTCGTGGCGATACCACCGATAGGTGTTATCCTTCCGGTTATACACATTCACGCCGCCGCCTTCGGTACAAATCCACAGGTTTCCGTCCTTATCTTCAGTCATTCTACCGACGATCGGACTACTTAGACCTTCTTTCTCTGTATCTCCGGTTTTGTAACGGGTATAGATTTCATATTCTGGATTGAAATAGTTGACACCTCCGAAATAAGTACCCAGCCAAATTGTTCCTTGTTCATCTTTGACGATGCACCAGATGGAGGAGTGGGTAAGTCCGTCGGGTTTGTTCGCGTTGGCAGTGTAAAGTTGGAATTTACCTGTGCTCTTTTCATAGCGATTTAACCCGTGAAAGGTTCCTATCCACAGATTTCCTGCATTATCTTCACAGCAACTCCTTACGAAATCGGTGCAAATACTGTTTGGATTTTTAGGATCATGACGGAAGTTCTCAATGGTACTATCTGTTTTTATCCGGTAGAGTCCTTCTTCCCAGGTACAGATCCATAATTCTTTAGACGAATCTTCGTAAATACTCGCGATATTACCTCTTGTGACAGGTTGGGAAATCTTTTTGTCTCCCGATAAACAGTAAAGTCCGTTACTGGTAGTTCCCATCCACAGATTTTTCTTTTCGTCCAGGTGGAGGCAGGAGAGGGTGATATCTTTTCCGGCAAGATGATAGTAGAGATCGAAGTTTCCGGTACTTTCATTATATACAAACACTTCTTCTCTTTTCCCGATATATAATTTCTCGTTGAAATAAATAGCATCCACATTGCCTTGCAGCAACGTTTTGAATCTTTGTGTGGTCAGATCGAACTCTGCTACCCCGTCCGTACAGAGCAGGTATACCTTCCCGTTTTTGTTTCCGGTGATACGCAGCACTGTATTGCTGAACAAACTGTTCGGATCGTTTTTATTAAGTTTGAAACTTTTGATATCGTTACCGTTATACCGGTTCAGTCCTTCACGCGTGCCAATCCATATAATCCCCCGTTCATCAATATAAAGGCTATTGACAGAAAATTGGGAGAGTCCGTCGTCCGTGGTCAAGTGGCTAAAAGTGATGTTTTGACCTTGTGTGCGGACTCCAGCTACGCTTAAAAATAGCAGAAATAAAAGAATTACTTTTCTCACTAATTTATTTTTTAAGGTGTTTACATCTATGCAAATATATTGTTTTTATTCGATTTCAGTGAATCTTATTAGAAGAAAGTAACTATAAAACACCGGAAGAGAATTCTATTTAACAGAATTACTCTTCCGGTTTCTAACCTAACTAACCTCTTGTTATAGTGTTTGTGCCTGTTTCGTTTTTATCAGTTCAGATTATTACCACACTACATACTGATTGAAAAAACGAGTACTTTCAGCAATCCATGAGTCCATGTTCTCATAAGCTGCAAAGTGTCCTGATGTAGGGTAACATATCCAGCGTTTAGGTGTACGGATGTGATTGTATGCTGCAAAATTTGTATGTGGTGGTGTAATGTTGTCCTGAAGTCCGAATCCCATTAATACTGGGCATTTGATCCATCCGGTCAGATTCTTCAAGTCAAAGTAAGTTAGTAATGAGAATATTTTATCTTTGTCAATATTCTGCCGGGCAGCTCCTTCGAATACCAAGTTGGCAGGCCAGTGAACCAAACGGAAATAATCGGGATAGTCTGACAGAAAGGGTACGATAGGCGCAGCTGCGGAAATACGATGGTCGAGTGACGCTGCTGCTAATGTGAGCGCTCCACCTTGCGAAATACCTGTAGCAAAAAGGTTTTGTCCGTCAAAGCATGGCTGAGCAAAAATAAAATCAATACTGCGGACTGTATCAGCAAAAGCACCTCTGTAATAGTAATGTTTGGGTGAATCCAGTCCGAAAGCAATCCACTCACCAAAGCGGTTATAAGGTTTGTTGAGGCCTTGTCCACGGGGTGGAATGACCAAGATACACCAACCGGGATAGTCGTCGGGACTGGGAATCCAGGTGACGGCATCATAACCTTGATAAACCACTACGGCCGGATGACTCTGACCATCTGTAGGGACTGCCCAATACCCCCGTAAGATTTCTCCTTCAAGCGAGCGCATTTCTACTTCGTAAACATCACGCTCTGGCTTCGAAGATTCAGGTAGACGTGTCATTTTATAGGCAGGGTGTACACGTTTAAGTTCGGTGATGGTTTTATTCCAAAATCTTTTTAAGTTAGGGGGACCATCCGGTTTGGATAAAATCTGTTCGGCTTCGTATCCAAAGAAGAAATGTTTCAGAGTGTCGGTGTCGGCAATGAAACAAACCTGGTAAAATCTGGGAGTGAGATTCGTGAGAGTGACTGATGCACGACTGCGAAAGCCTCCACCGGGAGCTATCGAATCTGTTCCGAAAGAGTAGGTTATAAAGGTAGACGATACAGCATTGCCGAAATCTGTTGCAATGTCCATGCGTATCCTATCCGAAAAATCTGACTGTGCAGATGTCAATTCCAGCATGAAGCGTACTGGATGTTCGTTATCGAACATCCAGTTTTGCTCAACAGGAATATTGAGATTTATGGTCTCCTGTGTATAACTTCTTATTGAGTATCCGGTCAGGAGTATAATGACGTATATCCACTTTTGCATCCTGTTAATCATTGTAATTACTCTTTGATATAAAACGTAATCAGCACTCCTTTATGATCGCTTGGCCACTGATTGTTTACGGGCGGAATGATTGGATCTTTGGTTTGTTCTTCTATTCTTTGTCCGCGTACAATAGAGCCTGTTGGACCTACTATCTGGGCACTTTTTATTTGTAGATTTTTATTTGGATAATAGTAAACGAAATCAATTCGTTCGCGTTCATCTGCCTCCGGTGCCCATGAGAGATTCTCTGGAATGACTGATTTATTGTCTGCTGGAAAAGTGAATCCCGGACATTTCACCGGATCGGGATGAATTACCCGGTAGGCATCTTTATATCCCCGTTGAACCAACAATTTGGAAGTTCCCCAATTGACGATACATCCGCGATGATCGAATAGATCTTTTGTATCGGCCTGCCAATCCAGATAAGAAGGCTCATTCAGATCTCCGGCAAAAAACACGAGTGCTCCTTGCTCTAGCTCTTTGGCAGCGTTGTTGATAAAAGCTTGGGCGGATTCTATACGGTCTGATTCTTCGCAGACAGCAAGTATCTTGTTTACATCAGTGATAGGAGCCGGAAGTTTATCCCAATTAACGCTACCGTCATTGTATCCCCGGGGATAGTAACAGGTGTAGTAACGATACTCTGAATGTGCCGGGTAAACGGCCACTCGTTTCCCATTGACATCCAGAATCGCTTTGAACATCCATTTGTTGATGCGTTCTGTCTCTTTGATCGGATATTTTGATATGACCGCTCTTCCGTCTATTCGTGCATCGTAATAGATGAGTCCCTTATCTTTAAGCCCTTGCATTAGTTTAGGCATCACGGGATCGTCTTGTGGACCTTTATATAATTCGCAAAATGTAGCAATGTCTGGCTGTAGGGTAGCAATCTGTTCTATCAGATATTCCGGAGCATGCTCCACCTTGGTACACTCCACCCATAAGTTGAGTTGAAGGAACTTAATCTCTGTTTTCTTTCCTGTTTCTTCTTCCGGTACAGATACTTCCGTATCGGTTTTAGAACATGCAGTGATAACAGGAAGTATGGCAATAATAATAGTTAATAACCACTTTTGCATAATCTGTATTTTTTAGATTTGATTACCAGCCCGGATTCTGACAGTTAGTTCCTGAAGCATTCTGTAACCGGATTGCTTCGTCACCCGGTATTGGATATAATAGGAATTTTTCACTATATGCTTTTCGGTTATTATCTACTACAAAACGGGAGTAACTTCCATCTGAGTTTGCTTTCATTCCGGTGATTACTTTATCTGTTTGATCCAGTATCTTCCAACGGCGTACATCAAAGAAGCGGTGTTCTTCAAAAGCAAGTTCTACGCGTCTTTCGTTCCTGATTCGCAGACGAAACTGATCACAGGATAATCCGTAAGGAATGCCTGGCATACCTACTCTGGAACGTACTGCATTGACTGCGTCTACCGCATCATTGGGTACAGTTCCGGTAGTGGATGCTTCATTAGCTGCCTCTGCATAATTCAAATATAATTCAGCCAGGCGGAACTCTTTGAAGTAGCCATCCAGATTGCCGGAACGTCCGGATTTATAATGCGAGAACTTACGTGTATAATAGCCGGTACAGGTGTAACGTGCATTACTGGGATCAAGTGCACAGTTTCCTCCTGTCTTGGTTGAGAGTAGTGCACCGGTTTCCAGGTTTAGTTTGGAACCATCATAATAAATAGAAGCTTTAAGACGCGGATCACGGTTCTCATACGGTTTGGCTTGATTGTAGAGACCTTGAACAGCCGAATTCAAGTTAGGCTGCAGATGATTGGCATCTAGATAAGGGCTCTCTAAATTGAGCAGAGGATAAGATTCTGTCATGTCACCGTTCACAACTTCATAGGCATCAAGTAGCTCTTGCGACGGACACGCACCGGCATCTGTCTGGCCGTCGGTAGTTGGCAGGCCAGCATAATTCCACATATACATTTGTCCAACTTCCATAATGGTTTCTTTGTCATTAACTACCGGCAAGTCAGTGCGCGAATAGAAATACACATCATAAGGAGAATAACCTGCTGTAGCATTCGGCTGTTTCTTATAAAGTTCATAATTGTTCGCCAGACAGTCATCCAGAGACTTTTTAGTAATTTCTGCGGCTTCTGTCCAAGTGATTGTTCCGTCATTGTACAGAGGACTGGCTGCATAGAGTGATATCTGTGAACGGATGGCTGCACAGATGGCTTTTGTCATAACGTGACGGTAGTTCTCCTTATCTAAGGAACGCCATCCCCATTCTTCAACAGTGGGAATATCAATAGCAGCCTGACAATCAGCTAATATTTGGCGGGCACACTCGCCAAATGTACCTCTTTTAACCTTGGTATAATCGTAGTCGGGAGTTGTTATGATGGGAACACCTCCATAACGTTTCACCAATTGAAGATAATAGAAAGCGCGTAATGTAAGTACCTGTGCCTTGAAACTGTTACGGATATCTTCTGAGTAGACACTGGCAGTAGGAATATTGGCAAGAAAGATGTTGCAGGCACGAATCCCTTGATAATAATAATTGTAGTTTTCCGGATTTCCTTCGATGCCCTCCAGCGGATTGCTGAAGGGAGATAATTGTCCTTCATTCCATTTGCGGGTAACTCCGTTCTGTAGTTCCCAGGAATCTTTGGCTTCATCCGTACAACCAGCTAGCATGGTATAGTTATAGTTCATTCCGTAATTCAGAATCCATCCATAACATTGATTCATATAAGTATACGTTTTACGGTTCGTGGTAAACAAATCGCTGTAATCCGTACGGCCGTCCGGATGATCTTCAATTTCAGTACATCCTATGAATGAGGATAATATGAGCAAGGAGAATACTCCTGATATGATTTTATTTATTTTCATAACTTCAGTCTTTAGAAATTCAGGTTAAGTCCTATGTTAAATGTTCTGTAAATGGGGTATACAGAGTAGGAATATTGTTCCGGGTCCAGATTATCGAACTTGAGAGATGAGGTGGTCAACAAATTGGCTCCGCTGATATAGAATCTCATTTTCTCCAGTTTCAGCTTACTGCTCCAACGTTTAGGAAGTGTATAACCTAATACTACATTCTTCAATCTCATATAGTTATTTTTGGAATAGAAGAATTCATTCGATTGGAGACTTGAAGAGCTTCCTGTGGTCAAAGCCGGATAGCTGATTTTTTCATTTGCCGCATAGCGATCTGCTGTCCAGGCATTACGGTGCAGGTCTGTGTACACTCCTTGGTAAGCATTATCGAAGATACCGCATCCACTGTAATAGGCTGCTGTACCTGATACACCTTGTAACTGAACATACAGGTCAAAGTTTTTGTATTCCAGTTGAATAGAACCACCATAAGAAAGTGTAGGTAGTGTCTGGGCTTTGTCCATCGGTGCCTGGTCACGCTCATCTATATTTCCGTCGTTATTTAAGTCTTTGTAAATGAAATCACCTGGGCGTGGAGAAGCACCAGAGAATCGCAGACCGCTTTTATCTATTTCCTCCTGGCTATTATAGTAGCCGTTTCCGTTGGAATAGTCAATCAGATATCCGAACTGTTGTCCTGCAGAATAGCCGGTTTTACGATATGGATAGTAATATCCGCTGGCGGTACGGTTCAACTCTTTTATGTCAGTTACTTCATTTTTATTGTATCCCATATTCCCTCTGATAGTCATTCTTAATCCACATTTCAGATTCTTGATATAAGATAGTTCAATATCAAATCCTTTGTTGTTCATCTTACCCAGATTTTCAAATGGCAGATTTTCACTGGCGATACCTTGTGCAGAAGATACACTGTTATCTTGGATAGCCATTTGGGTCTGTTTCACGTTCCAATAATCAAATGTGATACCTAGTGAGTTGAATAAGGTAACATCTATTCCGTAATTTTGCTGGAAAGATTTTTCATAGTGGATATATGGATTACCTTGCATACCTTCTACAGTGTGAAAGCCATAGTAGTTGCTTAGTAAGTAACCTGCATCTTTATAACGTACATCCGTAGCATACAGGAAGCGGGTGTCAGATATCTGGTCATTACCCAGCCATCCGGCAGATGCGCGTATTTTGAGGAAGGACAACCAATCTGTGTCTTTCAGGAAACTTTCGTTGGATACCACCCAAGCGGCAGATACTGTCGGGAAGAATTTAAAACGGTTACCCGGTCTGAACTGTTCTGTACCATCGTAGGTAAAGTCTCCCTGTATATAGTATCGTGAATCATAACCGTATTTCACATGTCCCATCAATGACAAACGATCGTATGGGAGATCACCGTTTTTCATCATATTCTCATTGAAATAGCTGACAAATGCATCTACTTCATGTCTGCCTCCAAAAATACGATTATAGTTGATGAATCCTTGGAAGTTGATAAAGTAGCGCATATTAGCGGTCTTGCTTAAACTTAGAGGAAGAGTGGTGTGAGTACCGAAAAGTCCGCTGCCATTGGCTGCATAACGTGCGTAGTCGGTAGAACCATAGATTGTTCCGTCATAGTTTGCTTCATAACCTACTATTCCTTTTACGCTCAATCCTTTAGTCAGGAATCCCAGATCCAGATTCATTCCATAAGCGACGTTCAGATTGATACCTGTTTGATGGCTATATCCGGAACGGTTGATAAGTCCGTAAGTAGGATATTCATTGTATTCTGCAGTAATCACTTTTCCGTCTTCGGTGATAGGTCCAGGTACGGTGGGGGCCATCTGATAGATCGAATTCATGATATCTCCTGTCCCGTTGTATCCTTGATTCATCCGGTCGATAGTGACATTTGTGTTAAGGAAACAGTTTAGATAACGATGCAGAGTGACGTCCACATTAGATAAAATGTTGAAGCGATGCAATTTGAGTGCGGGATTATAATTATCATTCTTCTCTGCATCAATCAGGCTGTTTTGGTGAAGATAACCGGCATTAACAAGGTATTTAACCCGGTTGTTACCTCCGCTGATATTGACGTTGTAACGTTGCATACTGGCTGCGTCATTCATAAAAGTGTCATACCAGTCGTGTCCCGGCATAGTTCCATCTGTAAATCCGGCTATTTCATATAAAGAATAGAGTGGAGTGCCACCGTCATTGAGTAAGGCCTGGTTACGCATTTGTGCGTATTCACCGGTACTTACTATTTTAGGACGCTGGGTAGCCTGTTGTATGGAGAAGTCCATGTTCACATTTACTTTAGTACGTCCTATTTCGCCTCTTTTTGTAGTAATAAGAATTACTCCGGAAGAAGCTCGCGGACCATATAATGCTTTAGCTGCGGCATCTTTCAGAATACTGACAGATTCTACAGTGTTGGCATCGAGTGTATTCATATCGAATAATGGAGCCGGAATTCCATCGAGTACAACCAAAGGTGAATTACCGTTTATGGAATTCAGACCACGTATATACATCGTTGTTGCATCATCGGCTGGTGTGCTGGTGGATTGGATAGAAGTCAATCCTGCCAAGCGTCCGGTCAGCGTAGCTGAAAATCCGCTATTAGGTGTTTTAACTAACTCTTCTCCCTGAACGGTAGAGATTGCTCCTGTATAACCTCCTTTTCTCTCTTTTTGCAGCATGGCTACTTCGAGAGATGTATCCTGACCGGCGATGTCTGATATCAGACGAAACTCCACCGGTTTATTCAGAGTGAATTTCATTGTCTGGTTCCGATATCTCGGAATCTTACAAATGACCATACTGGCTCCCGACGGAATCTCCATGATGAATTTTCCGTCTTTGTCACTGCTTGTGGTGTATTCAGGATTGTCCGGAACAGAAATGATTGCGCCGTCTAAAGGTTCGTTGCTCTCATTCCGCACCACACCGGATATAACTTCTTGCACTTGTGCCCGGCATACTTCATTGCCTGTGAACAGGCATACGATGCACAAAAGTGTGATTATTCTGTTTTTCATATACATTCTGTTTTATGATTACCATCCTGCATTTTGCCACGTCTGTCCTGTCGTGCCTTCCAATACGGCTGCTTCACTGGCAGGGATAGGATATACGTGCCATTTCTTTTCATAACTCATTTTACTCGGTTTGCTGCCGTCCGTTCCCAAATTGATTCTTTCATAAGAGAACGAGTTTCCATTTTTGGTGATTCTCATACCTGTGGTAAACTTCTCATTTTCCATATTCTCATTGGCGGGTGTCCAACGGCGGATATCGAAATATCTGTCTTCTTCACAAGCCAGCTCTATCTGGCGTTCGTGGCGTACCAATAAACGAGCTTCGTTCTTGTCGTTTGTCGACAGATCAACCGAAGGATCAAAACCTGCGCGGTGACGGATTTCATTGATCCATTCCAGACCTTCGGTAAGGTGTCCGCTTTCAATAGCGGCTTCGGCAGCATTCAGATAAATTTTGCCTAATCGGTAAAAACGGAAACGGCCATCATATCCAGCCACTCCGGCTGCCTTACAGTTACCGTTTACCATTCTTTTTCTCCAATAATAACCGGTACGTGTGTTCGTATTTCCACTTGTACGGATTTCGCTATTTCCTCCCACGTACGTTTCTACTACTGCCGGTTCCTTTCCTAACAGCACAGGACTGTTATTATAAAAAACTGTAGCCTGGAAACGAGGATCACGTCCCTTATAAGGGTTGGCTGGGTCATAGCCGCTATTGGGGTTATAATTAGGTGACAGATGCTTCTCGTCGTTATAAGGTTTCGATAAATCCAGTACAGGCTTTCCTGTTGCCAGCATATCATAGGCGTCTACTAATTCTTGGGAAGGAACAATGGTTAATTGAGCATTTCCCAATACCGGGGCTCCGATAACGTCATACAAAGGATTGGTATATGGATCGGGCCAATAGCCTTCGGAACTTTGCCAGATTGTTTCTTTATCACTGGGATCTGTTCCGATATAGTTGTTGAGCGTAAAGTACTCCATATAAGCATTGTTATAGTACTTTTCTGTATCCGCACATTTGGTATATAATTCATATCCATTAGCTTTCAGCTGTTCCAGACAGTCTTTGTTGATTGTGTAAGCCCATTCCCAAAGATCCTTGCCACCATTGTTGTAAGTGCTGGCTGCGAATAGAGATGCTTCGGAACGGATAGCCATTGCGATGCCTTTGGTCATTCTGATCTTCTCGTTGAGTGTTGTCAGTCGCCAAGGGAGGTTGCTGGATTGCAAAGCTATTTCGCAATCATCTACAATGAATCGGGCACAGTCTTCGAAAGTAGGACGTGATAGAGTTGAATAATCATAGTCTAACCCGTATGGCTCTTTCTCAATAGGCACAGGACCATACCATTTCAGTAACTCCATATAGAAATAAGCACGGAGTACATGAGCCTCTGCTACCCAACGGTCACGGTCGCTTTCGCTTGGTATGGCGGCGGTGGCTGCCCGTTGAAGGAATGTGTTGATAATACGGATTTGCCCCCAGTATAACTGCCAGTATCCTCCTTCTGAGTAGGTGTCACCCATGTCTCTGCGAACGTCGAGATAGAAGTCGGTGGTGGTACAGTTGCCGGATGCGGCATGTGCAAAGCCGGCACCGGAACCATCCGTGCAATCCCACGCTTCATCACTAAGTGCTACGGGATAGTTGCTCCAAAAATGATATCGCAAACTCTTTTTAGGCAGATAGTCAAAGCAAGTACTGAAATAAGCTTTAGTCAGATCGGGATCCTGGAATACTTCGTCCAGTGATAATCTTCCGTCGGGAGCTACATCCAACGCTTCATTACAAGAACTGAATGTGAGCAGGGAAGCAAACATGCATATATAAATAAATCTTTTTTTCATATCGGTTTTGTTTTAGCCGTTAAAATGTAATATTCAAACCTACATTGTACGTACGCATTGTCGGATAGGCTGCCGGACTGTTTTGTTCGGGATCGAAGCTGTCAGTCTTGAGGTGAGTCCATGTATACAAGTTATTACCGCTTAAATAGAAACGTACATTGGAAGCACCGATTTTCTTGCTGATACTTTCCGGTAATGTATATCCTACTTCTGCATTTTTCAGACGTATATACGAGGCATCCATGATAAAGAAGTCGTTGGGCTGCAAGCTCGGACCACCACTACTGGACAGACGAGGATACGTAATCTTTTCGTGATTATTATAACGTTCTTCGCTCCAACGTTCCATGTGCATCTTGTAAAAGTTGCCGCTACTTTCATAAATACCGGCTCCTGAATAAGTTTTGCTGTATTGGCCTACTCCCTGCAACATGATAGAAACATCGAATCCTTTCCAGTTGGCAGATAAAGAGAAACCGTAGTTGATGCGGGGCAATAGGGAGGAATAGCCAATGGGAGCTTTATCACGGTCATTGATAACACCGTCTCCGTTGAGATCTTTATAAATAAAGTCTCCGGGTTCCGGTGTTCCTACACCTTCGTAAGTCAGTCCGCTCTTGGCAATACTCTCGTCACTATAGAAGAATCCTGTGCCGTCACGCCCTTTTTCAGGATCATAACTGCGGTCGATGATATATCCCCAGTTTTGTCCTAATGAGAAGCCGGTGGTGCGGGTGCGATAAGCATAATCCTTACCTAATAATGGCTCGTCATATTCCAATACTTTGTTTTTGGCATAACTGAAGTTTGCATTAGCAGAAACAGATAGCCCGTTTTTGAATTGTTTCTGATATCCGAGGACCATTTCGAATCCCTGATTCTTTACTTCACCATCGTTCATCAAAGGAAGAGCGGATGAGGGAAGACCTTGAATCATAGGAGTAGTCTGCGGGATAATCAGAATATTTTTTCTTTTCTCAACAAAGTAGTCAAATGAGAAGGAAAGATCATGATACAAGGATATGTCTATACCATAATTCTGTTTTTCAGCTGTTTCCCATGTGATGCTTTTGTTTCCTATGTAGTTTTCGGCTATCTTGTAACCTTGTCCCCAACCGGAACCATTGGAAGCATATCCCAAGCTTGGGGATAACCAATGATCTCCTTTACTGTCGGTGACTACGGAATATTGACTGATATTATCCAGATAAAGGAAACGGGCTGAACCGAAGGCGTCGTTACCAACTTTTCCCCAAGAAGCTCTTAACTTCAGATTGGTCAAAACCGGATTATCCTGAAGGAAGCCCTCATTAGTAATCAGCCAACCGAAAGAGGCAGCCGGGAAGAGACCGAATCGTTTGTCCGGTGAAAATTGTTCAGAGCCGTTATAACCTACGTTGACCTCCGCAAAATAACGTCTGTCATAATCATAAGTTGCACGTCCGGCAATACCGATAACGTTGTAAGGAAGCAGTAGGTCACCGGATGTTTCTTTGGATTCTTTGATGTCCCGTTGAGCTAGAAACATAGCAGTGACATTATGCTTTCCGGCGAAGGTCTGGTTATAGTTGATTTGTCCCTGTAAGTTCATAACCCAATAAGATTCGGAAGACTTTGTGAGTTCAATCGGGCCGTCTTCGTCCTCCAGGCTAGGATGGCGATTGATAAACAAATGCTCTCCTGAAGCTAATGTCTGATACGTATACCAAGTATAGGAACGTTTTCCGATTGTTTTCCCAAATCCTTTGGAGTCGAAAGATACCTGGCCTTTGACAGAGAGCCCTTTAGTGATAAATCCCAAATCTATTTCTACTCCTCCGATAACATTGATTCCCGATCTGGTTTCCAGTTGATAGCCCGAACGGTTGATTAGCGGATATGCACTCAATGAATTGTTGGCGGGATCTTCTACGGATAATCCGGCACCAATAGGGAAAGTACGTATAGCATCGGTAGCGTATGCACCTTCCGGGGTGAGATACATGGATGTAGGGCGTGAGGTCAAAGCGCTGTTGAATACACTTGACATACTTGCGGAAGTTCCGTTGATCCGTTCCAGATAAGAGGAAGCGTTTAGGTTTATTTTTACCGATTTATTGACTTTGTAGTCGATATTTGAGCGGAAGTTGTAGCGGTCTAATGAAGACTGGGCATTGTATCCCAACTTGGATTTAGGTTCTACGTTGAACATACCTCCCTGATGCAGATAGCCTGCACTTACAAAGTATTGAAGTTTGTCCGAACCTCCCGAAACGTTCATGTTGGCTCTGGTCATGGGAGCATAATCTCTGAACAAAATATCTTGCCAGTTATTATTCGGATAAAAATCCGGATCTACAGGATTGCCTGTTTTCCATGAATCGAACTTATCAATGTCCGGTCCGAAGAATTCAGCGGAATTTCCGTCGTTCACGAGTGCTTCATTGCGAAGTCTGACCCAATCCCATGAATCCAGACGTTCGGGTTTGAAAGCGATCTCCTGCATGCTGAACTCTACATTGGCACTGATACGGGCAGTTCCTTTTTCACCTCTACGAGTGGTAATCATTATCACTCCGTTGGCACCACGTACTCCGAATACTGCTGTTGCGGAAGCATCTTTCAATACGGAGATATTAGCAATCTCGTTTGGGTCGATAGATCGCATATCGTCTACAGCTACTCCATCTACCATAATTAACGGGTTTGTTCCGTTTGTAGTGGCAGCACCACGCAGGAACATGGTGACTTCGTCACGTCCCGGTTCACCGGAGGTCTGGATAGTTGTCAATCCTGGGAGTTTTCCGGATAAAGCGGAACTTAGGTTGGGCGATGAGGATTTCATCAAATCTTTTCGATCAATGGAAGCTACGGAACCGATGACGGAAACCTTTTTCTGGGTACCATAAGCTACCACTACAACTTCCTCCAGGTTCGCTACGTCCGGATGCATGATGATACGCATGTCTTTTTTAGCAGGAATGTCCTGTTTTTGATAACCTACATAACTGATTTCCAGTATAGCGTTTGGGGCAACCGATAAAGAGAAACGACCGTCTATGTCTGTAATAGTACCATTCGTTGCTGCTCCTTTTTCCATGACGGAAGCTCCGATCAGGCTTTCACCGGACTCGTCTACGACGACTCCGGAGGCTGTTATTTTAGACTGTTGCTGTGTCAGGGTAGCATCTCCGATATCCGATGCATTTCCTGTAACGGGAATACAGATTCCCAACCCAAGCAACAGGCACATTTTGTATAGCCAATAACTTCTTTTCATAACTATAACGTTTAAGATTGTTTTCTGTCTAATTAAATGAACTCAACATTTTATCCTTGTCGTATCCTATGTATTCATAGCGTTCTATCCGGACACCTTGATTCTTTGCGGTAATACATGGACTTGTGCCGTTCCATGGGCTATCCATCCACCATTCTTCTACTAATAGCTTTCTTTGAGTTGAAGAGCTGTTGGTAAATGAGAACTGAACCTTTGAGGCATCTACAGCTCCACCGGAGTAACCTAGTACGGAATAAGTACCTGCCAGATTACGCAGATCGACATAAGTGAGCGGACAACCGGATGCATTTAGTGATGTGATGGATTTGCACCGGTTTATATCCAGATATGCTAATCCCGGATTGTTGCTCACATCTATAGAGGTTATCATATACTGATCGCCAGAAATGAATTTGGTTAATCCTGCATTCTTGGCACTGAAAGTCTGAATTCCTTTCTCATCTACCGGACCTGCCGTGTAGCTGGTACTGATTGCGTATTTACTAAGATCGATTTCTCCCAGATTATTTCCATCCAGAATGAGGTTTTTGTATCCGCAGAAGTATTGTAGTCCTTCCAGATTAGTGATTCCCTTATTGCTAAGATCAAGGGTCGTGTTATTCTTGAAGTATTCAGTATTCAGAGCAGCCACTGTCAGAACTTTATCTCCATCGAATACATCCGGAACCAATGCTTTGAGTGCGTTTCGCAGATTGGTATCAGGAATTTCTCCGTACTTTTTCATTGTCTTCTGATATTTTCCGTAACTGTAATAATAGTTGTTGTTTCCATCGGGATAGTCGTGCATCCAGTCGTACCCTTCCACTGTCACTCCATTATTGATGGCATCTACGATAGAACCGCTATTGCTGTAGTATGAGTCCATCCACCAGGATTCCATTTTCAGGAGTCGTTCTTTACTTGCGTCATCGCTGAAAGTAAATTTGAAGTCTGTGCTGTTGTAGTTCAGACATCCGCCATAGATACTGTGGTAATTGCGTACATCCAGATATACCAGTTTGCAGTTTAGGGCAGAGAACTTCTCAATGTTATAACAATAATACAGGTCGACAGATTCTAGTTTGGTACTTCCATCTATGTTGAGAGATACCAATGTCGTGTTCGGCTGTTCCGAAGTGGCTAGTTCCAGTTTGGTCAGACCAGTGTTTTGTGCAGTCAGTTCAGACAGTCTGGATAGTACTTCTGCAGGAATTTCACTGATATCATTATTGTTGCAGATCAGTTTCCGAATGTTGCTGAAATGTTCGAGTCCCTCCAGAGAAGTGATATTTTTATCGCTGATATTTAATGTGCCATCAGTGAAAGTGACATATTTAGCACTGGAAGATATCTTTTCTCCTTTAAATATATCAGGGAAAAGAGCAGACAAGGCATTACGCAGGTTTTCGTCGGGCATAACTCCAACAGTACTGTTGATGACGCCTAATGTTCGCATTTTGCTACCGCGTACCAATACAAGTCCATAAGAATCTTTGGTGGCCGTAGAGGGGTAAAGTACCGTGATATGATCGGATGCTACTTCTCTGGTTTCCATGTAGATGGGCTGTTCAGTACCTCCTGAAAGGGGAGAAAGAGCCAGTACATCACAGTCGATAAAGCCATTTCCCTGAATGGTAATCTCTGTGCCCAGGGATTCTTCCGAAATATCCGGAAGCACTACATTGGTTACTCCTAGGTCTGTGCCTAACTTTTCGTCTTCACATCCCAAAAGGAATACCATTCCAAGCATTAATAAAATGTAGAAATGTGTTTTCATAAATACTATTTGTTTAATGAATAAATAGAGTACATAGTTATTCTTGTTTTAAGACGATCACAGAATGAGCCGGAAGTAAACATAGAATTTTATCGTTCACTTTGAGAGGCTGGGCGTCCGGAGCCAACATTTGGTCTGTGGTAGGTAAACCGTCTTTGATATAACGGTAAACCTGATAATTCCCTTTGGCTTGCGTATGTTCGTTGATGAGGCTTATTGTTTTCTCCTGGTCCATTCCATTGGCGAAAACATATACCCATTTGCCATTTGTGTTTCGAACAGCAGTTCCTGCATACCATTCTTCCGGTGTTGCTATCGGATGGATTTCAGCTCCCGGGCGTATGAAACGTGTCAACAGAGAATAGGCATAGTACTGCGGGCGTACCTCGTAATCACTTTTGATATCGTTGTAGTATGGCTCCGAAGCGTATGTTTTCTTTACATACTTCCATAAACCCAGTTGCTGCATTGCTCCGTAGTCTGCATCCTTACCATAGTATTGGTCTATCAGGCTCCAATAGCTAACACCGCTTGCTCCTGCATTGAGTAGATTGATGACTATGCGTGTCATGAGTACTCCTCGTTCATACAAGTCGATATCTTTTTGTCTGGTGGCACCTACGCATTGATTACCTCCGAATTCACCGATGAAATGGGCTTTTCCAACTGAAGAGGCCAATTGAGAGTTTTGTTTTTCCCAATCCAGAATTGTGGAGTTCGGAGTTTCGTAGCCGAAGATATAGGTGTGGGAGTTGAATACGTCAGCAACGTTCGCCAGTCCTTTCGTGCAGGCTGCCAGATATTTATGCGTTCCTGTACCTCCGTCTGAATTGTCAGAAAGACTGAAATGTATTTTATTTCGTATTCCATCCTCTTTGAAACGTCTGTCGAGTACTTTACACATTTCAATATAGTCGGCGGTGGGAGCAGCTTTACCTTTGATGATATATGACCAATCTGGTTCGTTGATCGGAGTAATCTCTTTGACGCACGTGTATTTTTTGTTGTTGAGCAGGTGTTGTACAAGTGCGGAAAAGTTCTCGCTCCATTCTTCATAGTTAGTCGGGGCTACTACCCAGTTACCATAATTCCCTTCGGCCAGGAAATGTCCCGGAGGGGCTCCCCAAAGTACAAGGGTGACTTCCATTTTCTGTTCTTGTGCCATATCCAATACTTTGTAGAGTGATTGCATTTCTACAGAGTTGAAAGTGAAATTATGCCAGTCGATTTTGGATGCATCCGGATTGTCATTCTTTGGCTCATACCATTGTGGCATTACCATCACCCGTAAGCTTTGCAGTCCCATTTCTTTGACACGTTTCACAACGATGCGCTCCCAGTCTTCAGCTTTGGCTCCATCATTGCGGGTCACATTTTGTGAGAGGAAGTGGGGATCTAGTTCTGCACCTATAGCACGGAGCTTTACACCGGTTTTCTTTCCTACAGAAAGTTTCTGTATGGCAGTTGTTGAACTTTGGTATTTGATTATCAGACTACTTTGCGGGTTATCCAGTGTCAGCGTGAAGCCGTTAGCCAGTTCTTTACCGGTTTTCTTTATAGCCTCTCCTGTATCTTTATTGGTGAGTATATAAGTGTGGTCAGGGTGTAGTCCTGATAAATTGACAGTATAGCTCTTGTCCGGATTGTCTTTGCGGCGGAAAGCTACGATGTATCCGCTGTCATCCGACGGACGATAAAGTTGGTATGCTAGCCAGATATTTTCCGAAGTAATGTTGTTTATTCCACTCAACGGATAGTAATCTTCATAGAAATAGGGACGGAGTTCTTTGAACTCTGCCTGGCGGTCGCGCATATCATAGATGGATTGTCCGGCTTCGGTTATTTTCCAGTTGTAGATAATAGAGGTTCCGAGGCTGGAACGGAAAGTGAATTTATCGGCACTCACAGTTCCTGTACCATGCAGGGGAAGGTATAAGTTCAATCCGTAAGTATGGCATTGATAACCGATTGGTTCTCCATAACTGTAGTCTGTTCTCCACATCGGTGCACTGCGTGAGATACTTTCGAGGTCAATACGGCGTCCGCCACTGGCACAATTATCAACCAGCAAGCCCGGAAAGCGGTTCAGCAGATATTCCCAGAAAGAATAAAGTCCTTCAATGTATCGGATTTCGCAGATACCTTGTCTGCCAGGTTCATCATTGGCAGCCCAGAAACCTTCCGGCTCTATATTGAAATCCTGGCGGTAGTAGTCTATGCCATTTTCTTCGAGGAAGTCTCCGATATATTTACTCATCCATCGACATGCCTCCGGATTTCCGAGATTGAATAGATAAGAGTCGTGCTCACCATCTTTTGTCCAGTCTTCCTGTTTGGCTTTTCCTCTGGCATCCAACATCCATTGAGGGTGTTGCAGTGCCCAAGCTGAGCCTTTCATAACACGCTCCGGTTCAAACCATACCATGAACTTGGAACCAACTCTATGCACTTCGTCGGCGATGGGGCGTAACCCTTCGGGGAAACGAATAGAGTCGACGGTCCAGTTTCCTACGGTGTTCGCCCAATTCTTATGATTGGCTACATCTGCAGAGTGATTGTACCATCCGGCATCCAGCCAGAATACTTCGGGTACTAATTTGAATTGTTCATACCGTTTCACCATAGCAATGGCATAATCTGTAGTCAGGCAGGTATATTCATTACAGGGAGTAGGATCACCGTAGTTGAAACTGGTCGATATTGGATATACGGTCGGTTTACCATCTACTTTCCAAGTGTGGTGGGCTTGCACGAAACGGCGGAACTGGTTGTGTCCTTTCATCCGGTCGGAACCGTTCCAGAATGACAGGCATACACTGGAAGTGCGGATGCTCTCTTCCGGATACAGATAGGTTTTCAAACGTTCAATTCCGGAGGTAAGCGCTACGCTTTGCTGGTCTGCACAGCGCACATCGGCAAACCAGGTTCCTGTCCATCCGATGGCTACGATAACTCCTTGATTGGCCGGAGATTCAATATTGAAGAATGGCATACGCATTTGTGAAGAGCGTCCACCTTCCGGTCTCATATAAAGATTATCACCCGGAGACAAGATTGTAAGTTGCTGGCTGAAATCTGATTTGGATGCATGGCTGCCTTCGGAATGATGAAGGTTGAATGCTCCCGGATGCTGGTAGCGGAATGTGATATCAGACACTTTTACGTTGGCAATCTCCGGCGTATTTTTCTTTCCCTGGTTGGTGAAACGGAGTACCCATTCCACCGTATTGAAGTCGGTAAAGCCTTTCACTTCACATTCTACTTTTAATCCTCCGGATGGTTCACGATAAGTATAAAGGTATTTCAGAACCTTGGGATCGTCACTTTTCTGACGCGTAGCCGTATAAGACCAGCTTTTGATAAATTCCTGTGAAGGTTTACCTCCATATTCGAAAGAGAAAGGGGGGACCACACCGCGGGTAAAGTGGGTGGTTATCCATTGGCTGGTGTTTACCGGGCGGTCGCTCATGCGGGCTACCGTCTGTCCTGTTCCATTATGAGGAAACAGAAGCAGAATGAATAGATAATATAGTATTCTTTTTTTCATTCTTTATTCGGTTTTTCGTTGGTAACTTTATATTTTAGTAATAAGGAACTGTGTGGCTTTTCGAGGATCAGTGGCAACTGACTGGCCAGTTCTTTTCCCTGATAGATTTTGCTCTGTCGGCTATCCATGTCTGTCACTGTATAGTATTTTTCCGGATCCACTCCTGAAAGTCTGACGGTGATTTGTTTGTCTTTGGAGGCGGTTCTGCGGAAAGCAACGATAATACCACTGTCGTCCGACGGACGATGCATTTGATAGGCTAGCCAGATATCATCCCGCGTCATGTCTTCTGTACCCGTCAGTGGGTAATAATCTTCGTAATAGTAAGGTCTGATTTCGTGGAATTCTTTCAGACAACGTTGCATTTCGTAAACGGAGGCATTTTTATCGGTTATTTTCCAGTTATAAATCAAAGCAGTACTGATGCTTGAGCGGAAAGAATACGGATCGGTCTGTAAACTACCTGTTCCATGTAAAGGTAGGAAGAAATTCAGGCCATACGTGTGACATTGGTAGCCGTCCGGATCGTCGTAATGATAATAATCACTCCTCCATAGTGGTGCGCTTCGGCCGATTGTTTCCCAGTCAATACGTCGTCCCCCACTGGCACAGTTGTCTATGAGCAGGTTCGGGAATCGGTTCAGCAGATAATCCCAGAAGTAGTATAGTCCTTCGATGTGTCGTATCTCTTTCATTCCTGTACGTCCGGGCTCATCGTTGGCTGCCCAGTAGATATCCGGCTGCATATTGAAATCCTGACGGTAATAGTCTATGCCGTTTTCTTCGAGCATATCGCCTATATATTTACTCATCCAGTGGCAGGCTTCCGGATTTCCCAGATCGAACAGTAGATAGGTGTCATTGTTGTGTTCGGGAATGTCGAGCATCCAGTCGGGGTGTTCTACTGCCCATTGGGTACCACGGATGACACGCTCGGGTTCGAACCAGACCATGAATTTAGCTCCTACTTTGTGTATTTCGTCGGCTACAGGACGAAGTCCTTTGGGGAAGCGCAATGTATCTACAGTCCAGTTACCGGCTGTGTTGGCCCAGGTCTTGCCATGTTCGAAGTCTGCAGCATCGGTGTTCCATCCGGCATCCAGCCAGAATACTTCGGGCTTCAATCCGAACTGTATGTAACGTTTCACCATGGCAATGGCATAATCGGCTGTCAGGCATGAGTATTCCGTACAAGGTGCGGGGTCCCGATAGTTGAATCCGCTGGAAAGAGGATATTCGGCAAATTTTCCGTTGATTTTCCGTGACTTGTGCGCCAGGACAAAACGGCGGAATTTATTGTGTCCTGCCATCCGGTCGATATTTTCCCAAAACATCAGACTGATACTTGGGGTACGAATTGTTTCCTGTGGACGTAAGTATAATTTCATGGTTTTCATTCCCGAAGCCATGGATATTGTACGATTATCTTGTGCGCATACATCTGCGTACCAGGTGCCCGACCAGCCTACTCCTAATATGACTCCCTGTCCGGCGGGTGATTCAATGTTGAAGAAAGGAAGATAGTCCCCTTCTGAAGAGCGTCCTCCTTGTGGAGACATCTGTTTGGTTTCACCCGTTGCCAGAGTAACCGAACGTGGATGGAAATCATATTTGGAGATATGGTTTCCGTCTGCATAGTGTAACTTGAATTCTCCTTTAGAAGCGTATTGCATGGCAAGGTCCACCACTTTCACTTGTTCCAGAGTGGGAGAGTTGCTCGTACCTTTGTTGGTGAAGTTCAATACCCATTCGGCAGCTTGATAACTGGGATAGCCTTTTACGGTACATTCTACTTTCAGTCCGTTGGTAGGATTGTAGTAGGTAAAGAGATACTTTATCACATCCGCTTCTTCGGATTCTATCTTTTGCTGGGAATAGTCCCATTGGCGGATAAATTCTGCGGAAGGTTTCCCGTCACATATAAACGAGAATGGAGGTGTTTTTCCTTTAGCGAATTGTTTCTGAATCCATTTTTCGATTTCAGGAATGTGTTTGGAGATTTTAGCCGTCGTCTGACCCACGGCTATAATGCTCCACACACTCATAATCAGTAATGAGAACAGGAATTTCGATTCGATTTTCTTGAAATGTTTCATTAGAATATAGGTTTATGTGGTTTTTACTTTTCTCATTATTCCGATCAGATAGCACCATACAATGGCAAGTACTATAATTGCAGATAACTGACTGTGGAATGAATCAGTGATTATTCCTAAAATAGGCGGGAGGACGGCACCGCCGGATACACCGACGATAAGAAGTGCAGATACTTCGTTCGCTTTCTCGGGAACACGTTTCAAAGACAGAGAGAAGATGATGGAAAACAGATTGGCATATCCTATCCCGAAAACTGCTACACATCCGAGGATAAACCAGAGATTAGTGCTAATGGTCATCAGTATCAATCCTGCGAGAGCTATCCAGACGCTATAAATATAGAATTTACTTTCTGAATATTTCATCAGTAGGATACCACCCAAAAAGGCTCCTACAGTGCGGGCGAAGAAATACACACTATTTCCCATTCCTGCATCTGTCAGTGGTAGATCGCAACGTTCCATCAGGAATTTAGGGAAAGTCATATTGATACCTACGTCTACACCTACCAGCACGAGAATACCGATAAAGAAAGCAAGAATGTATTTGTCTTTGAATAATTCAAGAGTGACTTTAAAAGAAATGTTCTTCCGTTCCTGTTGTTTTTCTTGTATAGGGGTAAGCCATAGCCATATCAAAGCGAGCAGTGACAGTCCGGCATAAATGGGGAATATCATTTTCCATCCGAAAAAACTACCAGTCACCCAAGCTGCCAGGATAGGACCCAGGAATGAACTGACTGCTTTGACAAATTGTCCTAGGGTTAATGTACCTGTCAACTTATCGTTTGCAACGACATCCGTTACTAATGGATTGAGTGAAACTTGCAATAGAGTGTTACCGATACCTATCAAGGCAAATGCGATTAATATGGCGGTAAAGTCGTATGCAACGAGTGGAAGGCACATAGCTAATACATGGAATGCGAAGCTAAGTAATACGGTTTTCTTGCGTCCGATGCGATTCATTAACATTCCGGTGGGAATAGAAAGCACCAGGAACCACAAGAAACAGGATAGAGAGATGAGATTAACCATCGTATCGGTGAGATGGCTGAAATCATTCTTCACATAGCTCGTGGTTATTCCGACAATGTCAACAAATCCCATAACGAAGAATCCGAACATGACGGAGAGCATTTTTACTATGGATATTTCTTTTTTCATTCGTGTACTTTTGATGATAAATTACTTGGTTGGTGGGCATATATATCCAGCACGGTGGATATATATGGCTAACATGGTGAATATATATACCCAATACGGTGTATATATATCCCCACTAAATGGGGTATATATACTTCTATTTTTGTACTAATACCCTGATTGATGAACGAGATAATTTAAGTTTTAGGTTATTCTCTTGCGTGTTGACCGTTTCTGTTGATTCTATCAGATTATCACCTTCCGGTAGGCGTCCTTCCATATATTTGTAGACATTGTATTCTCCATTGGCACCTTCTTTATCATTTTCCAACTGTATCATCTTGTCTTTGTCTGTAGCGTTGGAAAGTACATACGTCCATTTTCCCTCTGTGTTGAGAAAAGCACTTCCGGCTATCAACTCGTCGCCGAGATCCAATGGATATACTTCGTCGCCCTGGCGGACAAAACGTGTCAACAGACTATATGCATAGTATTGAGGACGTACCTCGTAGTCTTCCTTGATTTTGGAATATACATCTGGGTCTTCGGTATAAGCGGATTTTAGATATTTCCATAAACCGAGTTGCTGCATTTCCGAATAGGAGGCATTGCGGTTATAATATTGATCGATCAGGCTCCAGTAGCTTACTCCGCAGGCACCGGCATTCAGATAGTTCAGAGCAACGCGGATTAGCTGTACCCCTCGTGTATATGTGTCTATACCATATTGACGGGCACTTCCGTATCCAGGGAAACCGAATTCTCCAACAAAATGTCTTTTACCTCCTGCAGAAGCTATATTTTGACGTTCCCAATTTACGAGAGTCGAATTAGGGGTGTTGTAGTCAAACTTGTATACATGAGAGTTATACAGGTCGGCTTCATCGTTTGTGAAAGCGGAAACACAGGCAGCGATATATCCGGGTGTACCGTCTGTATTGTCAGAAAGGTTGAAGTGTACCTTACTGCGTATTCCATCTGCTTTAAACTTGGCATCCAGTGCTTTCACCATGGGGGCGTAGGTGTCCTGCCAACCCATGGTTTCAAAATCACCTTGCCACATGATGCGGCCGTAACCTGCTATATGACTGTCAGGTTCATTGAATGGAGTAATTTGATTGATACAGGTATAATGCTTTTCTTCAATCAGGTATTTCACCATTGTGGAGAAGTTTTCAGCAAATTCTTCATAGTTATCTATACCGGCAATCCAACCCGGATTAACGTTATAACTTCGTGCATCACACAAGAAATGCTTTTGACCATTGTTAATGCCTGATAGTAAGTCGATATTGGTAATGGCTCCCCATACGACTAATGTCACTCCGATATTATTTTCCTGGGCCAGATCCAATACTTTGTATACAGACTGCATTTCTTCCGAATCAAAAGTGAATTTGCTCATATCCGCGACATTAGGATCGTTGTTGTCATTGGAGGGTTCCCACCATTGTGGCTGCATCATGATTCGGAATTGTTGTACTTTCATTTTCTTTACCCGTTGTACAACTATATTTTCCCAATCTTCAGCCTTTGAACCATCATTGCGGGTGATGTTTTGTGAGAAGAAGTGCGGATCCATCTCGACACCGATAGCATGAACCGGAGTTCCTGTTGAATTCCCTACTGCAACAGGATAATAGTTGCAAGCCGGGCAATCGTCATATTTGTTATAATCATCCGAGCAGGCGGACATTCCCCAAAGTGTGCAAACAATACTCAATAGAGTTTTACTGATATGTGTCATTTTCATTGCCATATTGATTAAATTTAGTAGGTTATTATTCAAAGCCTAATTCTGCCTCAATTGCCTGAATCAGAATGTGGATAACTTTGATATGAATTTCTTGTATTCTGTCGGAATGTGCTGCTCGTGGGGCGCAGACTGCAATGTCTGCCAGTCGTGACAGTTCATTCTCTCCTTTTGAAGTCAGCGCTATCACTTTCATTCCATTGTTGTGTGCTTGTACGGCAGCTTTCAGTATGTTCTCGGAATGTCCGCTTGTGCTGATGGCCAATAATACATCTCCCTTACATCCCATAGCTTCTACATAGCGGGAGAAGATCTCGTTGAACGAAAAATCATTTCCCACACAGGTCATGTAAGCCGGGTCATTGATTGCAATTGCCGGTAGCGGGATGCGGTTGTTGCGGTAACGTCCGGTTAGTTCTTCTGCAAAGTGGGTGGCGTCACATAAAGAACCTCCATTACCACAGCTGATAATCTTATTTCCGGCTTTTAATGCTTCGGCGCAGGTAGAGGCTGCCTGTGAAATAACCCCGACTGTTGTTGTTTCCTCAAGAAAGCTCTCCAACGTTTGCCGAGCCTCTTCCAGTGTTGTTTCAATAAGCTCTTTCATAATAGTTAATCGGTTAAGTTAGCGGCTACAGAAAGAGCTGCATAATCTCCTATCTGCTCTCCCAAAGCGGCTGGTTTCACTTTACATACTCTGTTTGCACAGGATAATGCCTCCTGGTCGATTATCTTTTGCATGATGGGTTCCATCATATTTTTATTCCGGGTATAGATGCCACCTATCACAATGACTTCCGGATTCAAGATATCGATCACCATGGATAATCCTTTTCCCAGATAAATGGCAGACGTCTCATATATGCTTTGGGCTAATTTATCACCTTTGGCAGCTTCTTCAGCCACTTTTCGGGCAGTAAGCTGATCTAGTTCCTGTAAGGTACACCATTCAACTTTCTGTCCGGTCTGCAATTTCTCCATCACATACATTTTGGAGAGTTGAGCAATACCTCCACCGCTGGCAAATCCCTCAAAAGAGCCCTTTTTACCGTAACCTACCGGACCGAAATCCGACAGGCGGATGTGTCCCAGTTCTCCGGCATTGTCATTGGTGCCCGTATACAGTTTGCCATTTAATATTAATCCAGCTCCCAGTCCCGTACCGAATGTGAGAAAGACCATATTCTTAGTACCTTTTCCTGCCCCGAACTTCCATTCGGCCAAAGCACAGGCATTGGCATCATTGTGTAGACTGGTTTTAATGCCCGTCTTTTTTTCCACCATTGCCACAATGGGGATGTTGTCCCATCCCGGTAGGTTAGGGGGAGAAATCACGATGCCTGTTTCACTGTTGAGAGGGCCTCCGCAACAGATTCCAATCGCTTTTGTATTAGTAGGGGTTAGCTGGTGGAGATTCATCATCTTTTCGGTTTCACAAAGAATTCTGGCTATTGTTTCGTCGACTGTGGTCGTATCAAATTTCTTTTTGTCGATGATATGTAGCTCGTCGTTTTCTTTGATACCGTAGATGATGGCGCATTTGGTGCCTCCTACGTCAATTCCTAACAAGTTCTCTTTCATAACTATTATTTTTTAGCGTATAATCCGGTTTTTTGTAACAGCCGCTTGTATTCTTTCAAGTTGAAAGGTGCCTTGCCGTATAGGTAATGATTCATGAATTTCTGATTACCGATCTGGTATTGGATCAGATAGATTCCTTGACCGCTTTCTTCCGGTAGTGAGGCTATTCTGACCTTTTGATTGGCTGGAATACGGAAAGTGCTCTCATAGATTTTACGTCCCGAGGATGCATCTGTTACCGTTACATTACCACTTTGTACGTTGCGTGTGTCATTCGTTCCTATCAGTGGGTAATTTCCGCCTTCTGCATCATTGATTAGTACACAAACATCCTGTTGAACATTCTTGATGAAATAATATGCCATCTTCTTTGAATTGTAGTAGTCAACAATCGCATCAGAGATCACTGGCCATCCATCCCGCAGGTTCCACCAGATAATACCAGTCTTGTCGTCAAACTTCTTTCCACGCCACATTTCTATGAAATATTTCATAGCTTCTGCCTGTACGGATTGAGAAGCGAATATAAAATCATCCAGTTTGGAGGGAACTTCACCAAAAAGTAAACGTACCTGATTAATCATAAGATTATTGCGATCGAATGTCTTTCCCCATTCTGGGAATCTACGAACAGATTTGGTAACCCATTCATCATTCCATTCATGATTTTTTGTCCAGGGATATACGGCATCTTTCGTCATCATTTTCTGGAGACTTTCTAAATTAGGGCAGCCGTGATAGCCGATTTCACTGACAAAGCAGCAGGTAGCATCCGTATAGAATTTGTCTTTGTAATATCCTCTGGGACCCCATAAATGGTTTTCTGGTAAATATTGGTCAGCACTTCCTCTTTCATATACCGCTTGGCTGTAGTAAGGAGAGCTGGGAAGATAAGGGCGAGTAGGGTCAAACTCATAAATAACTGCTGGAAGGACCTTGCGGCTAACTACATCCTGATTTGGATTAATATTAAATGGTTGCAAAGACCAGCGCAGTGCACAATCGTCTTCATTATTTCCTGACCATAAAACGAGTGATGGATGATTACGTAACTTGCATACAACAGAAATGGCCTCTTCTTCCAATGCTTGTGTAAATGAGCTGCGTTGAGGATAGAAAGTGCATCCCATCGTAAAATCCTGCCATACCATAATGCCGTTTTCATCGCATAAATCAAAGAAATGATGATCTTCATACACGTTGCCACCCCAACAACGTATCATATTACAGTTTAATTCTACAGCCATGTGGATAGATTCGTCTACGAAAGAATGATCCCGGCTATGGAGTGCATCCAAGGGTACCCAATTGGTTCCGTGAATAAAAATAGGTTCTCCATTGACTATGAAACAGAATTTACCCGGATGATCCGGTGGGAGGTTGATGTCTGTAATGTCTAGTTGAATCGTGCGGAGGCCTACCCGTTTATTATCTGTTGATAAAATAGTGCCGTCAGAATCTACTAACTCTACTTTTGCATCATATAAAGCCGGTTCTCCATATCCTCTTGGCCACCATAAATCAGCATTCTTGATTTCCATTATATATCGGAATGCTGGGGAAACGACAACAGAGCTTCCTTTATATATTTCTTTCCCATGGCGGCTTAATGTATATACGGCTTTCACTTTGTCGAACTTTTCGAAAGGTAGTTTTACTTGTATATCAGTATACAAACGTACATTTCTGGTAGCAGTGTCTACATTGGCGACCATATAGTGAACATCTGTGAGACGTGCCGGATTCAATACGCGTAATTCTACATCTCTCCACAAACCTGCACTGACTAATCGTGGCAGAATGTCCCATCCATAGGTGTGCGGAGCTTTTCTGATGAATACGGATTCTTCAGACGGGAAGTTTCCAATACTGAATGTCCCTAACAGATGTTTTTGTCCTTCAATAACAGATGAACGGAGTATCACTTGGAGTTGATTGCTTTCTCCTGCTTTTATTTCTTTAGTTACATCAAAAGCATGTTCAATCATCATATTTTCTGCTTTGCCAATGTGCTTTCCATTCAGCCATATATCGGCCAGACAGTCTATTCCGGCAAAGAAGAGTTGATATTGTTGTCCTGGTTTTAGTTGTGGCGCTACGAATGATTTGGAATAACACCATTGATAGCCTTCCCATTTGCGTAATTCATTTACATTACTGCCAATCATCGGATCTTTAATTAAGCTGGCAGCCATTAGGTCTAGTTCTACATTACCGGGGACTTGGGCTGATAGATGTTTCACTTCAGCTAGTTGTATGTCCTTGGGCGAAGTTATAGGTTCTTCAGGTTGCATCCAATAAGAGAGTTCCCATGTTCCATTTAAGGAGATGGAACTACCGGAATCGGCAAAAACACCACTTGTACAAGTGAGAAATATCAAAAATAGCAGTGTACTGATTTTATTCATTGTTAATAGATTTGATTGATGGTGTGACAAAGTAACTAGTGTTATATTTTTATAGTATTACATAACGGTCTCATTTTTGCTTCTTTATATACCTCTATTAAACCTCCTTTCTTTTGTTTCAATTAAAATGTGAGTTGATGTTTTCCTGACCTTAAATCTATCTTTTTACCATTATATTCTACTGTTGCATTCGTATTGACTGGGATCGTGACTTTGAGAATCACTTGTTCTCCTTTACGTTCCCATTCAGAACGAATGATTCCGTTTACAGATTTATATTCTGCTTTTACCCAGTCAAGACCTTTTACGAAATGAGGTTGGATAAGAATATGTTTGAATCCGGGTTTCTGTTCATCATAATTAATGCCTGCCAATACATTGTACATCCATGCGTTAATGTCTCCAAGAAACATATGATTTACAGAGGCATCTCTAAATTCAGGTGAAAGTATCCATGTTTCTGCCAGTGTAGTGAAACCTTGTTTTATCCAGTTACCCCAAGATGGAGCTTCTTCTTGTGCGGCCATCTGATATGCCAAGTCAGCATATCCATATTTGGAAAGCATCCGCAGGACTGTTTTACTGCCTAAAACTCCAAAATCGAGCAGGTTTTTATTGGCTTTTATCATCGTAGAAAGATTATCTGCAACCTGCTGTTCGTATTCTTTAGGAACGATTCCAAGGTATAAGGCAACTCCTTGTGCTGCTTGCGAACCATTGGCATAAATAGCTTTGGATGTGTCGAAGTATTTGTGATTGATAAGCAATTTCAATTCTTCTGCTTTCTTAGCATAACTACTACCATCTTTTCCAATGAGTTCTGCAAATTTAGCCATATACAGATTGTCTAAATAATAATAGCAGGTAGTGGTGAATTCTGTAGGGGTTTGTGTTTTATGGAATACCCAGTCACCAATTCCGTAAGTTACGGTTCCTTCCGCGTCCTCGCGTCCTGCGAGGTAGGCAAGGTATTTGGTGCATACAGGCCATAGTTTTTCGATGCTTCTTGTATCTCCATAGTAGTGGTAAATTGCCATTGGCACGATAAACATGGCAGCATCCCATACAGGACCTATCCAGTCATCATAGCCCCATCCGGAACTAGGAATGATTCCCGATATACGTCCTTCTTCATTTTGATTATCAATCATATCATCCAGCCATTTTTCATAGAAAGTAATACCATCGAAGTTTAATAATCCTAAATCCATTGTTATGTGTGCATCGGCAGTCCATCCATTTTTCTCTCGTTGGGGACAGTCAGTCGGGATACTCATCAGATTTGATAAGTATGATTGATTAGCAGCTTTCCATATTTTATTTAATAGTTCATTTGAACAACTGAATTTACCAACAGGAGGAACAGCCGTATGTATGAATTGAGCGGTTAAGCTCTCTTTAGTAAGTTTTACAGGACGATCTGAACGAACTTCTACATATTGAAATCCATGATATGTAAAATCTGGAGTGAATGTACCTTGTTTTCCGTCCAATATATAAGTGTCTGTTTGAAAAGCGAGGCCAGGTAATGGTTTGTAGTAAATATCTAAGTTGCGCATTTCCAAGCGTCCGTTATCTTTTAGCAATTCGCCGTGTTGCATACTGACTTTAGTGCCTTTCTTGCCATTGATAGAAAGAGTACAGACCCCTGACATATTAACTCCAAAATCGTATACATAGACTGTATCACCAAAAGAACGCATATTGATTGGAGTGATAAATTGTTCCGTTTCAATAGCAGGCATGTTTTGTGATACTAGTAGGGGAGAAGGGGCAGCCACCTGAATTGCATTTGTCCATTTAGAGTCATCAAAACCCGGTTTGTCCCATCCGGTAATTGCAAGACATGCATCATAGGTATCACCACTATAAATATTGTTTTGTATATAAGGACCGGTACTCGTTTTCCAAGTAGAATCTGAATGGATGGTTTGCTTTTCTCCATTTTTATATAATATCTCCATTTCGCAGATCATTCTTGGGCGGTTACGCCAGCGGGCTTGCTCATAGCTCCATGTTGCTACAGGGGCCGATTCGTTGTAGAATCCGTTCCCAAGTATTGCAGATAGTACGTTCTCTCCTTTGAGCAGTTGTGAAGTGACGTCGTATGTGTTATACAGATTTCTTTTATCATAATGAGTAAAACCCGGATTGAGATGTGATGATGTTATTGATTTACCATTTAATGTCATTTTATAATATGCAGCGGCACTTACATATAATCTTGCTTGCTGTATATCATCTTGAACGATAAACGACTTGCGCAGCATGGGGGCTGGTGTATAATCTTTATCATGATTATCAGTAATCCATACTCCTGTCCAGTCACTTTGGTTGAGTTGAGCTGTTTCAAAACTGGATATAGGAGAGATAATCTTATGTTCCTTTGTTTTATCCCATGCTATTACTTGCCAGTAATAACGAGTTCTGGATTTCAATTTTTCTGATCCTTGATAGGTCGCATGAGGAGTGTCAGAGTAAATAGTGTCAGATTGCCAGCTATTATCGGGTGAGTTTCTCAAATCTTGTTCCCGGGTGGCGATATATAGCTGATAGCTGTCTTGAGAAAACTCTGTTGCATCTTCATTATTGGTTGTGTAATTCCAAGTAAAACGCGGTGCTGGTGAATCAATACCAATCGGAGAAATTTGATATTCACATCGCATATTTTCAATATCAATGTTGTTACTGCTACATGCCCATACTAGAAGTCCTAATAGAGCCAGCATGTATTTTTCATTTTTAATTTGGAACTTCATAATTCTGTATCTTTATGTTAATAATTAGAGGGCTATTTTCTTTATTATTACATCTGTTAATTTGATATTATTATTTATTCTCACTAAACCGGTTAAGTAAATGAAGAAAAAATATAAAATCACGACTAGGGTAATGAACATGGCAGGACAAGTGTTTCTACTTCTCTCTTTTCGGTCGAATTTTCCAAGCGATATTTGATATCGCCAAGTAGAATCCTTACGGCATTCTTACCGATCTCTTCTATCGGCATTCTTGCGATGTTCATATTAGGTGCTAAGACACGAAATGCTGATACTCCATGAATACAAGCCAATTCATATCCTTTATTTATATTGATTCCTTTTTCATAAAAGTAACGGAATGCTTCCAGAGCCAAAATATGTGTTGTGAAGAAGAACCCATCTACATCAGGTACTTTGCTGAATATTTGATCAAGAGTCTTGAAAACATTCTTCTCATAATCAACAAAGGTCACCTCTCCATATAGATCAGGATCAACGGGTAGGTTGGCTTCAATTAAAGCTCTGGCATACCCTTCTCGTCTCATATTCATTGTGCGGAGATGAGGATTCGTAGTAATAATAGCTATTTTAGATGATCCGTTATCGATCATTTTCTTTACTAACTCGTAGCTACTGCCTTCATTGTCAATAATGATGTAGTTTGTCTGCATCTCAGGAAAGTAGCGGTCAAATAAGACTAATGGATAGCCTTCTTTGACTAGATTCTGTATTTCAATTTTAGAAACTTTTGTGGGGGCTACTATAATTCCATCCACCTGTTTCGCTTTGAATAACCGAATCATTCTGTTTTCTCTTTCTATTTCAGATTCAGAGCTACAAATCATTAATGAATAGCCTTGCGCTTCCGCTTCCATTTCTATAGAGCGGGCAACTTTGGAGTAAAAAGAGTCTGTAATATCCGGTATGATTAATCCGATCGTGCCCGATATACCCGTATTTAGGCTTCTGGCTAATAAATTAGGCTGGTAATTCAACTGTTTGGCGCATTGAAAGACTTTTTCTTGTGTAGCGAGACTAATGCCTTTTTCATCCCCCTTACCAGAAAGTACCCAAGAGACTGTTGTCTTGGATAATTTTAAGGTTTCTGCTATGTCTTTAAGGGATGTTTTCATAAACAGTATCTATTTAATCGGTTAAGTGATGGCAAATATATGAAAAAATATCTCATTATATAATAGTTGAGCAATATTTAACTAAATATTATTTTTTGATATAATAATTTGCAATTTAAAAATAACATAGAAATAAGGTGTAAACCAAAGAAAGTAACTATATTTGTATCATTCAAACGAAAGATATATGAAAGTAAAGAAAATTAGTGCGGCTAACGTGGAGGCTTGTTCGCTTCCTAAACTATTCGATGAAGAAAAAATAGATTTTCAGCCGATCCAGTGTGTCAATTGGGCTGAATATCCTTACAAACCTAAAGTGAATTTTCGAATTGCTCACACACAGAACTCGATTTTGCTACATTTTAAAGTGAAAGAGGAGAGTGTACGTGCCAAGTATGGAGAAGATAACGGTTCTGTATGGACTGACTCCTGCGTGGAATTCTTTTCCATACCTGCAGGCGACGGGATCTATTATAATATAGAATGCAATTGCATCGGAACAATCTTGGTGGGTGCCGGTTCTGTCCGTAACAACCGGGAACATGCACCGAAAGAAGTGACTGCTCACGTACAACGCTGGTCTAGTTTGGGTAATCAGCCTTTTGCTGAACGCATCGGTGAAACCGACTGGGAAGTGGCTCTTATTATTCCGTATTCTGTGTTCTTTAAGCACCAGATTGATTCGCTCGACGGAAAGGAGATAAAAGCTAATTTCTATAAGTGTGGCGATGAATTGCAGACCCCTCATTTCCTTTCATGGAATCCGATACAGATTGAACAGCCGGATTTCCACCGCCCCGATTTCTTCGGAACATTGGAGTTTGAATAATGAATTGAATCTCTGAATTTGAAGATAAAAAAGAAGGTTGATACTTGAAAAAGTATCAACCTTCTTTATATGAAGTCACTTTGTTTATTTCACAATCCCTCTTTCCGAGTTCTTCACGAAATTTACAATATTCTCGATCTCCTCACTCATAGGAACCTGATCGATGATCTTCTGTACAGCATCCTGAACGCTAAAATTACCCTGATAAATCAAACGGTATGCGTTGGCGATGTGACGGAGGACTCTTTCCGATGTATTGCGATGTTGCGAGAGAACCACAGCGTTTACACCGTGATATGCCACCGGATTTCCTGACATGATAACGTATGGAGGTACATCCTTAGATATACGGCATCCACTTTGTACCAGTGTCCAGCTACCTATATGACAGTATTGGTGTAGGGTAACATTGCCACTTAGAATAGCGCAGTCATCCAGCATACACTCTCCTGCAATGGTAGTACCTATACCTACTACACAGTTATTGCTGATTTGTACATCATGGCAAAGATGCACCTTATCCATCAGGTAGTTTCCATTTCCGATTTTGGTAGCATTGCCGGCAAATGTAGCGCGGCTGATTACCACATTCTCACGAATATCGTTGTTATCTCCGATAATCAGGTTACTTTCTTCTCCTGTGTAGTGGAAATCTTGTGGTTCCGCTCCGAGGACGGCATTCTGATGTACCTTATTTCCTTTTCCCATTTTAGTACCTTGCAAGATACTAGCATAGGACATGATGACGCAGTCATCTCCGATCTCTACATTCTTTTCAATGTAGGCAAAAGGCAGAACAGTTACATTCTTGCCCAGCTTTGCTTCGGGATCTACGTAAGCTAACGGACTAATCATAATAGTATATGTTTAAAGTTATTCTTCTCTTCCACCACCCAGTGCCTGGTAAAGGCTTACTACTGCCTGCATTCGATCAAAGCAATCAGAAACCTGAGAGATTTGTGCGCTCAGGTAAGACTGTTGTGCAGACAATACTTCCAGGTAGGTTGAGGTCCCTAAGTTAAACAATTCTTTTGTATCTTCCGAAGCTTTTTTAGCAGATTCTACCTGCATTTGGCGAGATTCTACCTTTTCACTGGTCTTTTGGTATAAACTTAGCGCATTGCTAACCTCACTACCTGCATTCAATAAGGCTTGTTGGAAAGATAATTTCGCTTGTTCTTCCTGCGCTTTAGCAGCTTTCAGGCGAGCGATGTTCTGTCCGCGGTAAAACAATGGCTGTGTCAGTGAACCGACAACAGAAGCCAACAATTTGCCGGGATTAACGATTCCGGCTCCTGAATTGTTTGTCCATCCTGCTGAACCGCTAAGTGTGATTTGCGGATAGAAAGCGGCACGGGCCGAGTTGGTATTATAATAGCAACTAGCCAATGACATTTCGGCTGCTTTTACGTCCGGACGATTGGATAATAACTGGATAGGTACACCGGCGGAAAGTTCGGTTGGAAGTACTTGTGCTTCCAATTCACCACGCTTGATGGCATGGGGAGCTTCTCCCAAAAGAGTAGACAGGGCATTTTCCGTTTCGCGGATACTCTGCTCGATATCAGGAATACTGGCAAGTACTTGCGCGTAAGCGGCCTTGCTTTGTTCTACACCGGCTGAATTGATGTTGTATATAGCTCCATCTTTCATAGCTTCCATCGCTTCGGCATTCTGTTTCAGTATTTCTGCTGTAGCCTTGGTTATTTCCAACTGGCGGTCCAACATCATTAATGTATAATACATATTGGCGACGTTAGAGATAACCTGCGTCTGTACTGCCTGGCGGTAAGCCTTCGTTTGCTTCAGAGTAACCTGGGCATTCCGTTTTGCATTCAGTAGCTGACCAAACAAATCAATTTGCCAACTGGCTGTGACAGGTAATGAATAAGTTTTTGTGGCTGCATTCTTGTCGAAGCTGCTAATCGTTCCTTGCGGAGACAATCCCAGTGACGGAGCATAAGCCAAACGTGCCGACATCAGGGATGCTTCTGCCGCTTTCACATTCTGTGCAGCAGACAAGAGGTCCGTATTTTGTTTCAGTCCCGCTTCGATGAGAGACTGGAGTTGCGGGTCGGTGAAGACTTCTCTCCACGGCAGATTACCGAAGTTGGCCGTGTCCGAAACCAGTGTATCATTATCCGCTACCGGATCACGATACAGGCCGGAAGTTGTGATATCTTCGGGTCTGTCATACGACTTATAGATGTGGCAGCTGCTCAAGAGAGCAGTTGCACACAACATATATAGAATCTGTTTCTTCATATCGAATTTCATTATTTAGCGTATTGTTCAATCTCTGTTACGGCATCTGTATTGTCGATATCTTCCCATTCCATCGGTTTAACTTTCTCTTGCAGGTACTGGAAAATAACGAACAAGGCAGGAACGATAAAGATCTGGCAAATCATACCGATTAACATACCGCCGATAGAAGCAGTACCCAGTGTACGGTTACCGTGTGCACCTACACCGAAAGCAAACATCAACGGAAGCAAACCGACTACCATAGCCAATGATGTCATCAAAATCGGGCGGAGACGGGCACCGGCACCTAATACGGCTGCCCAAGTGATGCTCATACCCATTTTACGACGGTCGAGGGCAAACTCTACAATCAAGATAGCATTCTTGGCCAACAGACCCATCAACATAATCAATGCAATCTGCATATAGATATTGTTGGACATCGTACCGAGAATCATCTTCAATGCTGAGATATTACCGATAGCACTAACACCGTTGACAAACAAGAAGCTACCTAACAGACCGAACGGAACGGACAACAATACGGCCAATGGGAGTATGTAACTTTCGTACTGTGCACTCAACAATAAGTAAACGAATACGAAACAGAGCACAAAAATCAGTCCCGTAGCACTTCCGCTACTCTGCGCCTCTTCACGTGCCATACCTCCTAATTCATACGTATAACCGGTAGGCAGGTTTTCTTGAGCAACTTCTGCAAGAGCAGTCAGTGCCTGACCGGATGTGTAACCACTGGCAGGGGCTACCATCACCTTCATAGAAGTGTAAAGGTTGAAACGGCTGATAATATCCGGACCATATACCTTCTCTACAGAGATGAACTGGGCAATCGGAGCCATTTCACCTGCACTGTTGCGTACCTTGATATTCTTCAGCGATTCCAGGTTTTTGCGTGACAATGGATCAGACTGGATCATAACACGATACATCTTACCAAAACGGTTGAAGTTGGATGCATACAGACCTCCATAATATCCTTGCATAGTCGTCAGAATGTCGCTTGGGCTGATACCAGCTTTCTTACAAGCCGCCGCATCAATATCGATCATATATTGCGGGAAATTCGGGTTGAAAGATGTTTTTGCAGAGTTGATTTCCGGACGTGCTTCCAAGGCTGCTGTGTAATCATTCACCACATCGAAGAATTTGTTCAACTCACCACCGGTCTTGTCCTGCATATTCACTTCAATATCCGTAGATGCCGAGTAACCCGGGATCATAGGTGGAGCGAAGAACAATACTTGTGCTTCTTTGATAATCTTCTGTGCACGCATATATAAGGAGCCGACTACAACGTCCGAATTCTGTATCATGGAACGTTCGTCCCAATCTTTCAGTTTGATGATGAAAGAACCGTAGGAAGGTCCCTGACCACCGATAAAGCTGAATCCGGAAATCATGGTTCGTGACAATACAGCAGGGTCAGAAGCGATCAGACTGTCTACACGTGCCAAAATCGCTTCGGAGCGGTCCTGTGATGTACCCGGAGGCAGTGTTACTGCTCCCATCAAGGTTCCGGTATCTTCGTTAGGAACCATACCTGTCGGGGTGGTGTTCATGAAGAATATAAGTATTACAATAGAAGCGGTGACTAATCCCATAGACAGCCATTTCTTCTGAATAAAGAATAATACACGTTTCTTGTAACGTTTCAGGATGGACTCGTAGGTATCGTTGAATCTGGTTTTGAACTTCTTCGTGCTCATTCCGATCAGTGCCAGAATACTAAGAAGTACGAAAATAACCGTAACTACCGGATTGAGGCTGAAGAAACCGAAGATCATACCCAGGATGGCAATTATTGTGAAAGTAAGTGTAATGCCCGGATGCAGCATTTTTCCGATAGCTTCGGTGTATCTGTTAATCATGGTTGTATGAGCTGCCGTATAAGCTACTTTCATGCGTTCCTTCAATGTAGAGTCTTCCGTTCCATCTTCTTTCTTATGCGGTTTTAGAAGAACAGCACACAAAGCCGGACTCAATGTCAGAGCGTTCAATGCGGACAAACCGATAGCGATAGCCATAGTCATACCGAACTGACGATAGAATGTTCCTGCCGTACCTCCCATGAAACTTACCGGAACGAACACGGCCATCATGACTAATGTAATAGATACGATAGCACCACCCAGTTCATTCATGGCGTCGATAGAAGCCAGACGGGCGGAAGTATAACCCTGGTCGAGCTTGGCATGCACACCCTCGACGACCACAATAGCATCATCGACCACAATCGCAATGGCTAAGACGAGCGCACATAATGTCAGCAAGTTCAAACTGAATCCTACCAAAGACAGAATGAAGAAAGTACCGATAAGAGCTACCGGAATGGCAATGGTCGGAATCAACGTAGAACGTAAATCCTGCAAGAAGATATATACCACAATAAACACCAGAATAAATGCCTCGATCAACGTCTTCAACACTTCGTGGATAGAAGCAAACAAGAAGTCATTGGCATTCATGGAGATGTTAAGCTTCAATCCGGTAGGTAAGGTTTTTGATGCTTCATCCAGCAGTTGCTCAATATCACTGATGGTCTGTGTTGCATTGGTTCCTGCCATCTGGTATACGATACAGGTTACTGACTTATGACCGTCTACACGGTTTGTAAAGTTATAACCCAAACGATCCAATTGAATTTCTGCTATATCTTTCAAGCGGAGTACCTCACCGTCAGGCAGAGATTTGATAACGATGTTTTCAAACTCTTCCGGTTGTTGCAGACGTCCTTTGTAGCGGATGGTATATTGGAATGTCTGATTACTACGTTCACCGAATTGCCCGGGAGCAGCTTCGACATTCTGTTCTGCCAAGGCTGCAGATACATCACCGGGAACAAGTTTATACTGTGCCATGACATCTGGTCTCAGCCAGATACGCATAGAATAATCCTGTCCCAAAACGTTTGCATCACCTACACCTTGTACACGTTGAACTTGAGGAATCAAGTTGATCTTAGCGTAGTTTTCAATAAATGATTCACTATATGTATCTGTCTCGTCATAGAGAGAGAATACTACCAACATGGAAGTCTGACGTTTCTGCGTGGTTACACCGACTTTGGTTACTTCGGCAGGCAACAGACCTTGTGCCATGGAAACACGGTTTTGTACATTGACGGCAGCCATGTCCGGGTCTGTTCCTTGTTTAAAATAGATGGAAATATCACCGGAACCCGTGTTGGATGCAGTTGACGTCATGTACATCATGTTTTCTACACCGTTGATCTGTTCCTCCAATGGGGCGATGACGGAGTTCAATACGGTTGATGCACTGGCACCCGTATATGTGGCCCTTACCGACACGGTAGGGGGCGCAATGTCCGGATACTGGGTGATAGGCAATGTTGCCAATCCGATAGCACCCAGGATGACTATCAAAATGGAAATAACCGTTGATAGTACCGGACGGTTAATAAATTTATCTAACTTCATACGATTATCTAAATTTTTAATTGAAAGCTGTAGCTAAATTACCATCGTGTTGGTCTTTCAAATGCTGTTGATAGTTTGCTTCTTTTTGAGCAGGTGTGATCGGTTGTATACTCTGACCATCTTTCAGACTCTGCACGCCTTCGATTACGATTTTATCTCCAGGATTCAGACCCGAAGTAACGAGGTATTCTTTTCCGTTGTCCAGGTTGAAGATTTTGATTTCTGTATATTTCACCGTGTTATCCGGTTGCAGAACATAAACGAACTTCTTATCCTGAATTTCCACTGTTGCTGATTGTGGTATAGTAATCACATTTTCCATAGTGTAAGGAATCAGTACATTTGCTGTTCCACCACTGCGCAAGATGTGTTCTTTGTTCGGGAAGAGGGCACGCATGCTTACAGAGCCGGTTGATTGGTCGATCACTCCTGTGATTGCGTCTACCTTACCTTCGATGCTGTACTCTGTACCATCAATCAACTGAAGTTTGATAGACGGAATTTTGCTGATTTCTTCTTTGATAGTACCTCCTGTTTTAGTCATAGCCAACAGTTCTTTTTCTGTCATGGAGAAATATACATATACTTCTTCAATTTCAGAAACAGTAGTCATCGGAGTAGCGATAGAAGGACTAACCAATGCTCCCAGACGATACGGGATATCATTGATAACACCGTCAGAAGGACTCTTCACTTGGGTGAAAGAGAGATTCTGTTGAGCTGTGGTAAGCTGTGCTTTTGCTTGTGCCAACTGTGCCTGGGTCTGTGCCAATGAGTTTTCTGCCATCGACAAGTCATAGTCACTGATGATGTTCTTCTTGTTAAGTTCACGCTTATTGTCCACTGTCATTTGTTGAGTGCGTACAGCAGCCTCGGCTGTAGCAACGGCAGCTTTTGCTGTGCGTACTGCAGCTTCGTATTGTGTAGGATCAACAATGAACAGTACTTGTCCTTTACGAACTGTTGCTCCTTCGTCTACGCATAGTTTCGTAATGAATCCCGATACCTGCGGACGGATTTCTACGTCTTGTTTACCTTTGATGGTAGCCGGATAGGCAGTTGTTAAATTAGCGGTTGTCTTTTGTAACTCTTGTACTGCATATTCAGGAACTTTTCCTGTGCCATTGCCCTTATTGCCACAACTAGACAAGAGGGCTACGCAAAATGCAAATAAAACAATTCTACTTTTCATACTTATAAATATCTGTTTTTTAATTTAATGCGTTTGTTGCCAGTGTGCTGTTCGTCCATATAGATTAAGGGGGTTAAGGAAGAAAAAGCCGGAAACTAATTTGATCGAATTAGTTTCCGGCTGCAAAAGTACTTTAAATTCGGTATTCTTGTTCTCTGATACCGTGTTTTTTAACTATGTTTTTTACTTTATTTTATGATATACAGGAGTCATAATAAAACTTAACTCATAATCTTGGTAAGGAAGACGGTATTTTTCCAGTGGTATAGCTCCCCAACTGTTCACACAAGCAAGCCCCGCTTGTGCCTTATCGATACAGAAATTGGTGAAGTCTGCCTTTTCTACTTCCGGTGAGTGACGTTGATCTTTACCGTCACCGTCATCCAATGACTCGATGGTATAATTCAGGGCGGAAGCAGAGAAAGGAGCATCCGATATGAATTGCAATCCGTTACCACTAATGTTCAGAAGTCTCCACCAACGGATATCCGTTTTGGTTCCGGTTTCCTGCGGGCGGATGTAAGGATAGAATTGTTCTTCTACCGTCTGGCGGTATTTGCCTAACATGGCTCCGTGGTTACGGTCAGCATAGTTCTCTCCCGGGCCACGGCCGTAGTACTCTACCTCGTTGAAGTTGACAGGCATACGCATTTGCATACCGAAGCGGAACATTTCAGAAACCTTCTTACTCTTGTCTGCCACCATCTTCTGCGTAACCTTCACTGCACCTTTATTATTAATAGTATAAGTCAGTGACAATGTTCCACCTATCGACTTCATGTCATATTCTGCACGAACCACTGCCTGATCGTTTTCAATAGCATGTTTCAGAGAAGTCAGTTTCAGTTCAGGATTCTTCCATGCAGCGTATTTATGTTGCAGTCCGGCTCCGAAATCATTGTCGGTCGGTGCACGCCAGAAATTAGGAGTCAGTGCGCTGCCGTCTTCCATCATTTGCATGCCGTTGACGTCGTAGCGACAAAGGTAACCATTGTGCTTATTGAAGTCCATAGAGAAGTTTTCACCTTTCACAATCAGGTAATTGCGGTCGTTGTCCAAAATACTGGGCACGATAACCGGAATGTTGGAAGCCTGTTGATTTTCCAGTTTCAGTTCCGGTGCTTTGTAGTCGCGGATGCTTAACTGGTCGTAAGCGATAGTCGTTCCTGCCGGCAGCAACGTTTCGGCGGCTTTCAGTTTATAGCTCACATTCAGCAACAATTCCTTGCAAGGACAGATATTCTTCACGTCAAACGGAATTTGCACTTTCACAGTTTGCTGGGGCGCAACTTTCAGGTCGGACACGATGCCTGTTTGCACTACTTCCCCGTTTGCCAGTAATTGCCATTCCATATAATATGCAGAGAGGTCGCGGAAGAAATATTCGTTGAAGATATTGATCTCACCTTTGGCAAGATCCGCAGGAGTAGTCCATATATCCTGATAGAAATAAGCCACTTCATAAGCATGCGGATTAGGCACGCGGTCGGGGCTGATTAAACCGTTATCGTTGAAGTTGTTGTCCGAAGCGTCGTATTTGTTGAAATCGCCGCCATAACCATAGATATTTACTCCGTCTTTGTTTTTCCAGTGGCAGGATTGATCTACAAAGTCCCAGATAAATCCACCCTGATATTTCGGATATTTACGGATGATATCCCAGTATTCTTTGAATCCTCCTTGTGAGTTACCCATTGCGTGTGCATATTCGCATTGGATTAACGGTTTCTGGATATTACCTTCACAATATTTGATACAAGCGTCGTAGTCATAATACATCGGGCAGAAAATATCGGTGAATTCGCTGGTTCCTGCTTGTTCGTACTGTACGGCACGTGTCTTGTCTTCGTTCTTAATCCAAGTGTAGCATTTCTCAAAGTTCGGTCCCATGCCGGCTTCGTTACCCAGTGACCAGAAGATGATGGACGGATGGTTGTATCCGCGTTGTACATTGCGTTGGTTACGTTCCATGTGAGCTTTAGCATAACTCGGGTTCTTTGCCAGTGTCTGATCGCCGTAACCCATTCCGTGAGATTCTACGTTGGCTTCGGCCACTACATACAGACCATATTGGTCACAAAGGTCATACCAACGGTTGTCGTCCGGATAATGGCAGGTACGCACAGCGTTGATATTCAATTCTTTCATCACTTTGATATCCTGCAACATACGTTCGAGAGAAACGACATAACCGCCGTCCGGGTCCATTTCGTGACGGTCGGCTCCTTTGAAGAGTACCGGTTGTCCGTTGACGAGTATCTGTCCGCCTTTCAGCTCAATCTTGCGGAATCCTACTTTAACGGGAATTACTTCTACTACGTTGTTACCGTTTTTCAGTGTAGCGGTCAGCGTGTAGAGATTAGGCGTTTCGGCAGTCCATTTAGCCGGGTTGGAGATGGATAGGGTAGTGTTTAATTTGCCAGAGCCTTTCAGGTCGGCAGTTGCTACACTGTTACCTTGCATATCTGTCAAGTCCAAAGCTACTGTGCCGCTTCCTTTCAGGTCGACGGCTATGTTCAGCGTACCGTCTTTATATTGGCTGTCCAAATCTGGAGTGAGGCGAATATCCTGGATGTATTTCTTGTCGCGTGCGTAAAGATAACAGTCACGTCCTACGCCAGAGTAGCGGAAGAAGTCCTGATCTTCCAGATAACTGCCGTCGCACCAGCGGAATACCTGGAAAGCAATCACGTTTTTACCCGGTTTCAGGTAGTTGGTCAGGTTGAATTCGGCTTCCAGTTTGCTGTCTTCGCTATATCCTACGTAACGTCCGTTCACCCAAAGGTACATGTTGGAAGTTACCGAGCCGAAATGTGCAAAAATCTCTTTGCCTTTCCAGTTGGCGGGAAGGATGATTTCTTTCCGGTAAGAGCCTACATGATTGTTTTCTGTCGGCACTAGCGGAGGATTGTTTTTGAATTGGCTTCTCCAGGCGTATCCTACGTTGACGTAGATAGGATCACCGTAACCGTTCAATTCCCAAACGCCGGGCACCTGAAGGTCGTCCCAACCTTTGTCGTTGAAATTAGTTTGATAGAAGTCAGTCGGGCGTGCATCTGCATGTCTCACCCAGTTGAATTTCCACGGACCGTTCAAGGTCATGAAGTTCGTTGAATTTTCTTTAATGCCGGCTTTAGCTTCATCAGCCGATGCGTAAGCAAAGTAATTAGTGTGCATAGCGGAGCGGTTTACGGAATTCACTTCCGGGTCTTTCCACTCATTGAAGCTTTGTGCTTGAATTGCTGTCAGTCCCAATGCAGCCAAGCAGCAAGAGAGTAGTTGTTTCTTCATGGGTTTTTTGTATTAGGTTTGAATTTCGGGAGTCAAAGATAGGGAATATTTTATTCAGTGGAGGGCTAATTATCATTCAATTAGGGTTCGTTTTTAATAAATTAGCTAGAAAATAGAGTATTTTACTGACTTTGGTGCGTAAAAAAACGTGAGACACCATTTCCCCCCCAGGGTGGAAAAGGTATCTCACGTTAATAAAAACAGGTTGTTACATTAGTCAGCTCTTATACGCTGTTTATACGTACATATAACTCATGTCTTGTATAGCTCATACGCTATGCTGCGGGATCCGGAGCCTCACCGCTACCGCCTTCATCCGGATTTTCCGGTTTATTGCTTCCTCCATTTCCGGAAGAGGTGCTGCCGCCGTTTCCTTCTGTTTTGTAAATACTTACATTATCCAGCATATCCTTAAATTTATATCCTGGAGTAAATATAATTTTCACTCGCCGTACAGTATCGGCATCCACATCTTTTTCTTCCTTCTGACTTTTGCAGCTCATACCCGGACGGAAACATCCGAAATCACCTAATTGTACAGATAATCCTTTGTTAAGGTTCGTGTTTAATGTGTCAATCAGTGCATCAATCACGTGTTTCACTGCACCTTCCGGAATCATACCGAACATGGATACTTCCTTGCATAAGTCTCTGAAATTTACCGTATTGGTAATTACATTCTGTGCTACATACTTTTCGGTCTTTGTTTTGTCAAAACCGAAAACTCTTTTCTTGACAACATACTTTAGTGCCATAATCTTTCTTTTTTAATAGTTAGTTAATCTGTTTTATTGTTGTTTTGTGATCACGACGCAAAGGTATGGTTTCCGAAATTCATGGCCAAGCTAAAAAAGAATTGTGCGTTCATAAATTAATTAATAGGTAGGATATTGCTTTACTGGGGATTTTATGTAAAAAGATTTGGTGGAAAGATAGAAGAAGAGGATGCCGATTGAGATATTGGGATATCAGGGGTAGGGAAGGCATCCTATTTGAATTACTAAAAGTTTGTATAAATATGATTAGCTATCAAAGATAAATAGCTAGATATAATACTTTTGACTAAAATTTATCCCGTTTACCAATATAATGCTTACCTTTGCTAAAAACGTATTCTTATGGAACAGAAAGATAAATATATTCGTTTTGATTGGGCAATCAAAAGGCTTTTACGCAATAAGGCTAACTTTGGTGTGCTCGAAGGTTTCCTTACGGTATTACTAGGCGAGAATATTCATATTATTGAAATCCTTGAGAGCGAAGGGAATCAGCAACGGGAAGATGATAAATTTAATCGTGTAGATATTAAAGCTCGTAATAGTAAAGATGAAATTATTCTTGTTGAGGTTCAGAACACTCGTGAACTTTATTATTTGGAACGAATTCTATATGGAGTAGCTAAAACTATTACAGAGCATATTGATTTGGGTGAAATATACTCTAATGTGAAGAAGGTATATTCTATCAGTATCCTTTATTTCGACATTGGGCAAGGGAGTGACTATCTTTATCATGGTCAGAATACATTCTTGGGTGTACACACCGGCGATCATCTGAAAGTTACTACCAAAGAACAGGGAGCTATCGTTCGTAAGTTGCCTGCTGAGATCTTTCCAGAGTACTTTCTTATCCGTGTGAATGAATTTAATAAAGTGGCTGTTACTCCTCTGGAAGAATGGATTGAATATTTAAAGACAGGATGTATACGTCCTGATACAAAGGCTCCTGGACTTGAAGAGGCTCGTAAGAAACTCGTTTATTATAATATGGATACGGCTGAAAAACTAGCATATGATCGCCATATAGATGCAGTTATGATACAGAATGATGTGTTGAGCACTGCTAAATTAGAAGGACAAGAAGAAGGACGACAACTTGGACTTGAAGAAGGGAGAGATATTGGACTTAAACAAGGACTTAAACAAGGAATAGAACAAGGAATTGAAAAAGGTATTGAAAAAGAAAAAATGATTACTGCTCGTAAACTGAAATCTCTCAATATTTCTGTCGGTACTATTATGGAAGCTACTGGTTTGTCATCAGAAGAGATAGAACGACTCTAGTTACTGCTTTTACTATTAAGCTTCCCTATCCTTGTGGGTATATAAGAGAATCCTATACTGAACAATTATCTTTTATTCAGTATAGGATTTTTGCCAATTTCACTAAATGATGATATTTTTACTCTTCTGTTTTCTTTGCATAAACCACCAGTTTCCCGGCTCCGTAGCGTATTAACAATCCGCGTTCGATGAAAGTATTCAGCTCATTAAGTGCCCGTTGCTTATCATGTCCTGTCAATCGGCAATAATCTGCACGGGTCAGACAGGGAAAGCGTTGGAGATGTTCGTTGATGATGGCTAGACACTCTTTTTCACTGTGCCCTTTTCCGTTAGGACGGGTGAATGATTTGCCGCGCTCCGGTCTCATTTGCTGGCCTACTTCTCTTTTGAACTGTTTACCTGCCCGGAAATTGATATTTTTCAAGCTGATAGATTGTGCGTGCACATCTTTCTTTTTCATCACTGGAGGTCCTTGCAGAGAGATGGAAAAGTATCCGATATCGCCTAGCTCCACAATCCATCCGTTTGCAAGCAGATCTCTTAATTCATTTTGAAAAGATTGCATGGCACCAACCAATAAGCTACGGCTTATTCCGGTGAATTTGTGAACACGATCCAGAAATTCTTCCTGATCGATTGTTCCGTTGAAAACAACACGGGGGTGAAGCGGCTGTTCTTCGCCTTTCTTCTGAATGTCGGGCGTGTCGTAAAGGTCATAATGTATACTCATAATCAGAATTGTTTTATACCGGTACTTTTATTTATCCGATTGCCTGTGAGGATTTGTTTCATTAGCTATTCTTACTTCGTATGACTATAGTCTCCCTTTCGTATAACTATAGTCATACGAAAGGGAGACTATAGTTATCTTTGCGAATAACTATAGTTATACGAAAAGATGTCAGGCAACAAAGGTAATCTCTTTAGGTAATAAAACGAAATCTATTAGTGAGAAAGAAATAAAAACGTCGCAAATATTGTTTATTACCTTATGTCACCCTTTCCTTTTTTAATAAATTAGCTAGAAAGTGTGGTGTTTATTGAATAAGAACCCTTATTTTTGCAGCATGTTACAATTTGAGAATCAAAAGATAAAGCAAATAGTTCGCAAGGTGCTTCCGGTAGTAACGCTGGGAGTTATGTTATATTCCTGCGCCAGTATTGGACGGCCGGACGGAGGCCCTTATGATGAGACGCCACCCCGTTTCATCGGTAGTACTCCTGCTGCGGGTGCTCTGAATAATGAAAGGACTAAAATTTCTTTGGTATTTGATGAGTTTATTAAGTTGGAGAAAGCAACCGAGAAAGTCGTTGTTTCTCCTCCCCAGATACAACAACCGGAGATAAAGGCTTCCGGCAAGAGAATACAAGTGAACCTACTCGACTCTTTGAAGCCGAATACTACTTACACGATTGACTTCTCGGATGCGATTGTCGACAATAATGAAGGTAATCCGCTAGGGAATTTTGCATTTACGTTCTCTACCGGTACGGAAATCGATACGATGGAGGTGTCGGGAACAATGCTCGATGCTTCTAATTTGGAACCTATTAAAGGTATGCTCGTCGGACTGCATTCCAACCTGAACGATTCGGCTTTCAATAAATTGCCTTTCGACCGTGTGGCGCGTACAGACAGCCGTGGACGTTTCTCTATCCGGGGTATAGCTCCCGGCAAGTATCGTATCTACGGTTTGATGGATGCCGACCAGAACTTCACTTTTAATCAGAAGAGCGAGATGATCGCTTTCCATGATTCGTTGATTATTCCTCGTATGGAAGAACGTATCCGCATGGATACGGCTTGGGTGGATTCATTGACTTACGACACGATTGTTGAGAAGAAATATATGCATTATTTGCCGGATGATGTTATCCTCCGTGCCTTTAAAGAACTCAACTATTCGCAATACCTTATCAAGTCGGAAAGATTGGTTCCGCAGAAGTTTACGTTCTATTTTGCTGGTAAGGCGGATACTTTGCCTGTATTGAAGGGCTTGAACTTCGATGAAAAGGATGCTTTTGTTATCGAAAAGAATCAGCGGAACGACACCATCCATTATTGGGTAAAAGACTCCCTGCTCTTTAAACAAGATACGCTGGCCATGAGCCTGACTTATCTTTATACGGATACATTGAATCAGTTAGTGCCCCGTACAGATACACTCAACCTCGTTTCGAAGCAGAAATATAAGAAAGAGGAGCCGGATAAGGACAAAAAGAAAAAGAAGAAAAAGAAAGGTGAAGAGGATGAACCCGAACCGACAAAATTCTTGCCGGTAAATGTCGGTGCTCCTTCGTCAATGGATGTATATGGTTCTATCTCTTTGAGTTTTGAGGAACCGATAGCCAGTTTCGATACTGCGGCCATCCATCTGCGGCAAAAGGTAGATACGCTCTGGAAAGATATACCATTCGATTTTGAACAGGACTCTGTGAATCTAAAGAGGTTTAATCTGTATTATGATTGGGAGCCGACGCTGGAATATGAATTTTCGGTAGACTCGACTGCGTTCCATGGTATATACGGACTGTTTACAGACAAAATAAAACAAGGGTTCAAGGTGCGTAGTTTGGAAGAGTATGCCAAAATCACGTTTGTGGTGACGGGAGCTGAACCTAATGCTTTCGTTGAACTGTTGGATGCGCAGGATAAAGTGGTACGCCGAAGAAGAGTAGAGGAAGGAGGTTATGCCGACTTTTATTACTTAAATCCCGGTAAGTACTCCGCCCGGTTGATTAACGACCGGAATGGAAATGGTGAATGGGATACCGGTAATTTTGAAAAAGGGGTGCAGCCCGAAGAGGTGTATTATTATAATCAGATTTTAGAGCCGAAAGCCAACTGGGATCTAGAACAAAGTTGGGATATTCATGCAGTTCCGCTGGATAAGCAAAAGCTGGATGAACTTAAAAAACAAAAACCAGATGAAGACAAGAAGAAAAAGGATCGGGAACGAAATAGTCAGAACCGCCGTCGTTAGCGTTCGACGCAATTTTATTATCGGATTAGTGGCCTTACTGATGGGAGCTTTCGCCCTCCCTGCCAGTGCCCAATGTGAAGCGAAGAATGATGCGTTTCAATCCGGCGAACACGTAATGTATGATTTATATTTTAACTGGAAGTTTGTCTGGGTGAAAGCCGGACTTGCCAGTCTGACGACGAATGCTACTACTTATCATTCACAACCAGCTTATCGGGTTAACCTGCTTGCTTTGGGCAGTAAACGGGCGGACTTCTTTTTCAAGATGCGCGATACGCTGACTTGTGTGATTGGAGAAAAACTGGAACCGCGCTATTTCCGTAAAGGTGCCGAAGAGGGAAAACGTTATACGGTTGATGAGGCTTGGTTTTCTTATAAGAACGGTCTTTGCCTGGTAAATCAGAAGCGTACTTACCGGGATGGAGCGTTTGATGAATCTGAAGCTAGCGATAGCCGCTGTATATACGATATGTTGAGCATTCTGGCACAGGCACGTTCTTACGACCCTGCAGATTATAAGGTGGGAGATAAGATAAAGTTCCCCATGGCTACAGGCCGCAAAGTGGAAGAACAGACGCTTATTTATCGCGGTAAAGAAAATGTAAAAGCAGAAAATGGAGTGACTTACCGTTGCCTGATTTTCTCATTAGTTGAATATGATAAGAAAGGAAAAGAGAAGGAAGTGATTACTTTCTTTGTGACGGACGATTTGAACCATCTTCCTATCCGTCTGGACTTGTTCCTGAATTTCGGTTCGGCAAAAGCATTCTTGAATAATGTAACCGGCAACCGGCATCCGCTGACTTCTATCGTTAAATAGAGATAAAGAGAAAAAACAGATAGGGCTGAAAGTACACCCGCAAAGGTAGCTTTCAGCCCTATCTGTTTTTTATTCCTGAACTTCGAAAGGCACTTTCTGATCTTTCCGGAATACACTGGATTCAAAAGTGGCAATCAAATCTCCGTTCTGATTCGTTACGTCTACCTGATAGCAGCCTGTACTTCGACCGATGTAGCGTTCGCGTGCTTCGGCAAAAAGAGTGTCGCCAGGTCCGCTTGCGCGTAGAAAAGTGATGCTGGACGAGAGAGAGAAAGACAATGTACCGTGCGAGTTGGCTGCTGCGGCCAGTGCCAGGTCTGCCAATGTGAAAATAGCCCCTCCTTGTGTACGGGCGCCTGCATTAAGATGTTCTGGTTTTATTTCTAACTTGGCTTTACTATATCCTTGGCGTACTTCCAATAGTACTACTCCTGCATTTTCGGCAAACAGGTCGTGCTTAAAAAACTCTTGTGGGGTCATAATTCTTATTTTTGAAGATTCTTCATTTAGCTTCTTACTTTTTCAATGAATAGATATATACCTTATCTTTTTCAATTGAGTAGCTAAATTTATTTGTTTCGGCCATAATATCCAAAATTTTCTCCAGATTATTTGTTTCAATAATGAAACTTCCATGGAAAATCAAATTCTTGAGTTGCTCTGACTCAAATACGAATATCACATCAAACTGGCGTTCCAACTCTTTAGAAATGATCGACATGGGAACCTCATCCCAAAAAACTCTGCAGTTGATCCACTGTTCTGCATAGTCAGCACTCTCGGTCAGTTTATAAGTTTGGTCAAGTTTGTTAACTATCATTGTTTGATTAGGCTCCATTATAAACTCTTTGTTGATGCATGATAAGGCAATAGAACCTTCTAAGAGTGATACCTTTACATAATTTTCATCGCTATAATTTTTTATGTCAAACTTAGTACCTAGTACCTTGATCTGTGCAGAGTCTGTTTGTACAACAAATGGATGCTTTCCATGCTCTACCTCAAAATACCCTTCGCCTTCCAGTCGGACATTGCGATTTTCCCGACCAAAACTCTCGGAGTAAGAAAGTTTGGAATCTGCATTTAGCCACACTGTGGAGCCGTCAGGAAGCTTCATTCTTAACTTCGATTTTCTTGGAGCGTATACTTCAGAAATCAAAGAATCATCAGATGTTGTAAAATTATTAATTATAAGAGGGGTGGTGAACAGTAATATAATGATTGCTGCTGCGTAACCCACATACCTCACAAATAAGTCTTTTTTTACCTTTCTTGTCGTGGCAATCTTATGTTTACGGATTCGTTTCGCAAATCTGTTATAGGCTCGTTCTTCATGTACAGATACATCTTCATATTCGGCGGACAGAAGCCAGATTCGTTTCTGCTGTTCAAAATATTTCTGATTCTCCGGATCGGAGCATACCCATTCGTTCAACTTATGCAAGTCCTCTTTGGCGATACTTCCCGAGAGGAAATCATCTATCAGTTTATCAAATTCTTCTTTCATACCATCTTAAACTTAATATCTATTGAGAATTACATACCTGCGCTATCATCAGGACAGTTTGTCAATAGAAGAAGTATAGTGAATTACTTTGCTTTTTAATATTAATTAAATATATTCGTAATAAACATCATGATCAGGGCAAGATAAGATTTTGCTGCTTCCTTCAGTTTATCTAGTGCACTTCGCATATGATATTTCACTGTATGGATAGTGATTCCCATGATCTCGGCAATTTCTTCTTGTCTTTTGTTCTCAAAACGGCTTAATAAAAATACCTTCCGGGTTTCCGGAGATAAGCCGTCAATCGTTTTCTGGATAATAGAATGTAGCTCTTTACCCTCTAAATGTTCAACCGGACTTTCGCCTAAAGACCATAAATCGCTGTAAATGGTCAGATCTTTAGACGAGCAGGTTGTTTCCCTTCTCACATATTCAAGCTGAAGATAATTGATGCACTTATTGGCCACACTTCTGAAAAGGTAGTTTTTCAATGAGGTGTTAATTGCTATTTTAGAGCGGTTTTCCCATAGGCTATACACCAAATCTTCTACTATAGATTCTGATAGATAAGAGTCTGTCAAATACCCTCTCGCTATCCGGCAAAGATCTATATAGTAAGTTTTATAGATGTATCGGAATGCCTCCTCTTTACCCGATTTCAGGGCCTCGATAATCTCTGTTTCCAGGTTCTTTTCCATTATGTCTTTCAGAAATCGTATATTTGATTTATTAGTTAATATATTCAGGTGAATACTCACAGGTTGTGTTTCTCCGATGGATAATTCGGGGGCAAGGTATTGAAAAAATGTAAGATGACCAAACTCACTAATAAAAAGATGAGTTGGAGGGCTGAACGAATAAAAAAATCATTTCTCACTATACTTTTTATTAATCTGGCTGTCATATTAATGAATAGGCCAATAAAGCATATTTTAACCTGAATCTCTATGAATGGTAAAAAGAAGAATTGTAAAAGAGCATAGCGCGACACTCTTTTTTGAAGTTATAAGGTATACAAACAGCTGTTTTAGTTTAGTCATACAGGATAAAGATTGCTTTCAGGAATAACAGAAAATAAGCTATTTCTTATTTAAATAATATTGTATGAAGAAACTACATTTTCTATTAAGCACATTCCTTGTGTTTATATTCACGTCATGCGGAGAAGATGAACTAAAAGGTGTTGTCTTATCCGAAGACCCGGGGTACGTAAAAGAGCCATTGGTAGCCATACAGGCAGAAGATGGCACAGGGAACTGGATAAATGGTCTTATTGACCAGAACAGTAGAGTCATAGCCTTAGATTTTCGCATTTTGGATGACCAAAGTGCGGTGAATGTGAAACTCAAACTGGCGGATGAATGGGCAAGGCCTATTGATCCGCTCACTACTGACGCTGTACTGGATTTAAGCAGCGGTATTACCCGTATTAAAGTGAATGATGGAGCAGATGATATCGAATATACCATTTTCAGCACTTCTACCCAGTTGCTTCGAGGTGTAACGGCTACTTGTAATACAGAGCAGGTTAGTGGCAGTTTTATGAATGGTGTCGCTTCGTTACGTTTCAAACAAAACACTACATTTGCAGATGTAGTGTTGATGCCGACTTTGGCAGATAACGCAGAAATCATCTCTACGGATCCCTCCAGTCAAAAAGATGAAAATGGGAACCTGATTGTTGACCTAAATAGCACACTTACTATTACTGTAAAAGACAATACGAACAACATGACTAAAAAATATCAGTTGAGTGCTGTAAATGGAATTATTGACGCAGGGGTAAACTGGAAAAATATTACTGCTGATTTAAAGAGTCAACACAGTAGTATTCGTATTCCTGATTTCATGATTGTCTATGAAAATAAAAACTTGCATGGAAGGAGCGGTAATACGGGATGGTTGATAACTATTCCTGCCGGTAGAATAAATATGAAGGTTAGCTGGGATATGAATAAAGACAATGTAACATGGGCTGAACCCACTACTCAACATCGTACAACAGCTATCATGAATGATAATATGGATTATTCATTGTTTGTTCCGGGATTGTCCGGGCAATTCTGGGTACCGATATTTTATAGCCTCGGGTGGAATGATAGTGGGCTGCTATCCGCACCGCGTCTCGGATATAACCTATCTACTTCTTTGAAGTATTGTCCGGGAACTCTGGGAATTACAGCTGATGGAAAAGCGGAGATTTCGTATGCAGAAGTGATAGATAATAACTTGTATAAGTTTACCAGCGGCGGAGCCGGCAAACAAGCTGCCAATGGGGTACAGTGGTCTCCAACCAGTGCTGTCAGTGGATATTCCTATCCGTTGCAAAAAGGGCAGATCATGATTGCCGGAGAAAATGCAGAACTTTACAAGACATTTGCCACTAATGAAGGAAGAAATACTTCGACCCGTAACAGAGGAATGGATGGTGCATTGTCAGGAAGTAATTCATGGGCTGCTAATCCGGTAAGCATTTGGACTTTTGATGGCAAGCCTGTAGGACGCCGGGCTGTCGGTATCACGGAAGAAGGAGACTTGGTCATTTTTGTAAGTAATCGTTTTACGAATTCTTATAACTCGGTAAAAGCAGCTTGGAATGTCTTTAGTGATGGCTCTTCTTTACGGGAAGTTGCTGTGGCATTGCAGGAAGTGGGTTGTACGGATGCCATTGTGTTTGGTGAGAACTATCATAGTCCTGTTGTTATTCGGGATGATAGTAGAGGGGTGCCTTTAGGAAAGGTAGCCGGTAGATACGATTGGGAAACGAACGGCAATGTGAAAAATGCGGATAATGAAGCTAGTTCGCAATCCTGGATAATGTTTAAATAAGAACATTGTAAGACAATGAGTTAGTAACAAAAGATATACATATAAAAACTTAAATCAATGAGTAAAATCATCAAATGCATGTTCTTCGTGCTATTAGCCGCAGTTCTTCCACTGTCGGTTCACGCACAGCAGGTGACCTTACATTTGCAGGACGTAACGGTGCGCAAAGCGTTCCGGGAGTTGGAGGTCAAAGGAAATGTATCCTTAGTATATGAGAAAAATGATGTGGACCTGACCCGTAAAGTAACCGTGAAGGTAGATAATCAACCAATAAGCAAGGCACTGGATCAGATTCTGAAAGGGCAGGAATTAATTTATAAAATAAAAGATAATCATATTATCATCACCCGGCCTGTCATTCAGAAATCAGATAAGAAACGGCGTATCAATGGTATCGTCAGTGATGTCAATGATGAATTGTTAATTGGAGTATCGGTATCAATTCCCAGTACTAATATTGGCACGGTGAGTAATATGGAAGGGAAATTTGAACTGGAAATACCGGAGGACGCTAAGAAATTGCAAGTGTCTTATATCGGTTTTGACACGCAGGAAATTTCATTGTCGCCTGGCAAGACGACATTCAACATTGTAATGGGAGAGAATGTGAAAATGCTTTCAGAAGTAGTAGTGGTTGGTTATGGCACGCAAAAGAAGGTGAACCTGACCGGTTCGGTTGCTACGGTAAATTTGGAAAAGGAATCACTTTCCCGTCCTTTGGTCAGTGCTTCGCAGGCGTTGAGCGGTATGACAGCCGGTTTGCAGGTGATGCAAAGCTCCGGGACTCCATATAATGAAGGCTTTTCTTTCAATATTCGGGGAGTAGGTACCCTGAACAGTTCTTCACCACTCGTGTTGGTGGATGGGATGGAACAAAGTCTGAATAATGTAGATCCCAACGATATTGCTTCTATTTCCATCCTGAAAGATGCGGCCTCGTGTGCTATTTATGGTAACCGAGGGGCAAATGGGGTTATTCTAGTTACTACCAAAACCGGACAAACAGGAAAGGTCAGCGTGTCCTACAATGCTACTTTTTCACTGAATCAACCTACCAAACTGATAAAAACGGTATCTAACTACGCCAAGTATATGGAATTGATGAACGAAGCTGCTACTAATATAGGAGAATCTGCTCCTTTCAGCGACATTACCATCAATCAATGGCGTGAGGCGGAAAAAGATCCGAATGGCATTTCGGCTTCCGGCTATCCTAATTATGTAGCTTATCCTAATACAGATTGGTACGATGAGATATATAGTAACGACTGGATGATGAAACATTCGCTTTCCGTCACTGGACAGGAGGGACGTACCGGATATAATCTTTCTATATCTTATACTGACAATCCGGGATTAATCAAGGATACCGGATACCAACGCTATTTTTTGCGTGCCAATGTTTATTCGGATATTACTAAGTGGTTACGTATTGGTACTCGCGTATGGGGGTATCACACTGACCAGAAGAAAAGCGATACCGGTTCACTCACCAATATCAATACCCAAAAAATGATACCGGGCGTATATCCATATTATGACGGAAAATATGGTGCGCCGGAAGCGAACGAGGAAGATCCGCAATCTCACAATCCTCTGTGGGACATGGCACAATCGGAAGGGCATATCAAAAACACGCAGTTCTTTACTACTTTCTATGCCAACGTGAAGTTTCTGAAACACTTTTCATACGATGTTAATCTGAACTATAAAGATTACCGTTATGAATCGATGTCCGTAAATACGGATTATGGGAAATATAGTTTTAGTACAGATCAGTGGATAGCTGCCCCCAAAGATCCTGCCGATTTGTATACCCGTATGGCGTATGTCCGTGAAAACCATTGGAAATTAACGCACTTGCTCAACTATAACCAGACTTTTTATAAGCATGATATTGGTATGTTATTGGGCTTTGAAGAAGAACGTTTTGTCAAACGGACTACCGACACTGCCAAACTTGGATTAATAGATTCGTCTGTGGGTGATTCAAGTTCTGCTACTACTCCTTCTTCCATAGGTGGTACAGGTGAGGAATTTACATCCCGTTCTTACTTCGGTCGTATTAACTATGCTTTCGACAGCCGTTATTTATTCGAGGTTAATATGCGTTATGACGGTTCCTCCCGTTTTGCTCCGGATAATCGCTGGGGGCTTTTTCCATCTTTCTCTGCCGGGTGGAGAATCAGTGAAGAGAGATTTATGAAAGGACTTCCTATCGACAATCTGAAATTACGTGCTTCGTGGGGTAAGTTAGGGAACAATGCGATTGGTAACTACGAATGGCAGGCTGTGTACAACTCGGCAAAGTACGCGTTTGGAGGTAGCCTTAATAATGGTTTGGCAATTACTTCTATTTCCAACAACCTGTTGGAGTGGGAAAGTACTGCCATTACGAATATTGGTATCGACTTTGCAACTTTAAGAAACCGTCTGACGTTTGAGGCTGAATTTTATAATAAAGTAACGGATGGAATCTTATATCGCCCTGATATGTATATGTCTCTCGGGACAGCCAGTGGCCCTCGTCAGAACATTGCGGAAGTGACTAACCGCGGTATTGAAATGACCCTGAATTGGCAAGACCGTATCGGTAAAGTAGAATATCGTGTATCCGGTAACTTTGCCTATAACCAGAACAAGGTCAGTAAATACAAAGGAGAGTTGCAGCGTGGCTGGGTGACAGATGAAAACGGGAACCGTGTTTATCAAACCAATATCGGCGATGTCTCTACCGGAGGATCTACCCGTGTAATAGAGGGTAAAATGATTAATGAATACTATATGTTGCAACCATATAAAGGCAGTGGAAACGGTTTTAACGCAGATGGAACAGTCAATATCAACGGTGGTCCGAGAGACGGAATGATCCGTACAGTAGACGACATGAAATGGCTGAATGCTATGGTAGGGGCAGGGTATAAGTTCTATCCGCGTCAGAACGTCAGTAAGAGTGGCATTTGGTATGGTGATTACATCTATGCTGACTTAAATGGCGACGGTGTATATGGTAATGACGCTGATAATGAGTTTCAGGGATGCTCCAATGTGCCCAAGTATAACTTCGGTCTGCAGGCAAGCGCTAATTGGAAAGGCTTCGATTTCTCCATGAACTGGTCCGGTGCGGCAGGTTTCAAGATTTACTACTATCGTTTGGCATTGAACAGCAGTGCTACCATCAAAGGATATGCTATTGGAGAAGCAATAGCAAACGATCACTATTTCTTTGATCCCAAAAATCCCAATGATCCGCGCACGAACTTGAGTTCAAAGAATCCTCGCTTGACAAATAACTCCGGTAACGACCAAAGTGGTATGACACAGTCATCAGTACATTTGCAAAAAGGGGATTATATTAAACTGAAGAACCTGACTATCGGATATACATTGCCTGCTGTCCTGTCGAAAAAAGTATATGCACAGAATATCCGTTTCTTTGCTTCCGGTGAAAATTTATTTACCATTACCGGGTATGAAGGAATGGACCCGGAAATGCGTACCGCAGTGGGATATTCTACTATGAGACAATATGCATTCGGTGTAAATATCACTTTCTAAACTTACTCTAAAACGATTTTATGATGAAAAACAAAATAAAAATATTTCGGAAATTAGTAAGATGTGCATCTATTGCCTTGCTGTCTTTCTCTATGGCTGGATGCGGTGCGGACTTTTTAGATACTACTCCTACCAATAACATAAGCGGTAGTAGTATCTGGACGAAAGCAACTTTGGCCGAACAGGCTGTTATCGGCGTATATAATGTCTTTCTGGATCAATATTGTCCTAACTCCGGCATTTTGGATTCGCACCGGATTCCATGGGATGCTTATTCTTCTGTGATGGATACAGACAAGAACTGGATTAAGCGAATGCCTAATTGTACAGGAGCAGCTACTCCCTCAAGTGGCCTGTTCAGTGATATTTATAAACGTTTTTATACTTTTATCTATCGTGCTAATGATGTGATAGATAATATTGGTCAGGTTCCTGATATGTCGACCGGAGAGAAGCAACGGGCTATCGCCGAATGTAAATTCTTGCGTGCATTTGCTTATATGCGCTTGAATATCTTGTATAAAGGAGTGCCGTTATATATGAATGCAATCACGAGTCCTGAAAACGGTAACAAAGCCCGTTCTTCAGAAGCGGATGTTTGGGCGGCTATACTCCAGGATCTGACAGATTGTGTGAATGAACCCAATCTACCGGGTAAATATAATTCGGGTGACTCTAACTATGGACGGGTAACCAAAGGAGCTGCTTATGCATTACGCGGACAAGTATATATGTGGCAGAAGAATTGGGAGGCGGCGGTTGATGATTTTAATTCTGTGGCTGACTGTGGCTTCGGGTTATATACTAAGGCCGGTGCTACCAGTTATAAGCAGTTGTTGAAAATAGCAAATGAACAATGTGAAGAAATGATATTCTCTGTGCAATGCATCAAGCAATACGGCTACTCCAATACAAGGAACATCACTTACGGCAACCGTTGTACAGCAGGTTCTATGTGGAATAACTATTTGCCTAATCCGCATTTTGTAGAATCTTTTGAGACGGCGACCGGAGAAAAGTTTAATTGGGATAACTACTTGCCGGGCTATAGTGCGATGAAAGAAAAAGAACGTGTGGTGTTTTTTCTACGCGATGGACTGTCTGCGGCGGAAAAGGAACGTATGACTGCCTATGGGGCCGATATGAGCAAATATCTGGATAGTGGCAATGAAGCACGTATCAAAAAAGCTTACGAGAGCCGTGATCCACGTCTGCAAATGGCTGTCATTACCCCTTACGCACAATACAATGGTGCTTCTTCTGGAATAGCTCATACTTATACATTGCGTTGGCCTTATCGTGGCTCCGACAGTGCAGAGCCTTTTGATATCCGTACTGATACAAACGATAAGTTTTACTATCTATGGAGAAAGTTTGTACCTGAAGGTCTGGAACAGACAGAACGTGATACTTATGGATTGGATATTCCATTAATACGCTATGCGGAAGTATTGCTCCTGAAAGCAGAAGCGCTAAATGAATGGGGAAGTACCCATGAAAGCGAAGCAATCAGATGTGTTAATGAAGTAAGACGTCGTGCAGGGCATGTCGAATTGAATAATGCAACTTATCCTGCTACGAAAGTTAACGGGCAGAGTGATTTGCGTGAACGTATCTGGAATGAGTATTACTGGGAAATCGGTGGCGAAGATTCCATGTATTTCCATGAATTGCGTTGGGGAACGTGGAAAGATAAGAAGTTTGATAATAATCGTAACGGTCTGATGCAGATGTGGGGTGAAACGACTTATACCTGGTACTGGTTGGGAGATCAGTGCTGGAGCTGGCCTATTCCTGCTAAAGAAATGGAAATGAACTCGAATTTGGAACAGAATGAAGGTTGGATAAATTAATCTTAGTTTTAACTAATAAAGTATATATGAAAAAATTATCTTTTTTAATTGCAACAGCATTGTGTATCATGGCATGTTCCGGTGGCTCTGACGAACAACCGGATGGGCCGGGTAACGGTAATGGAAATGGGGGTGGGGGGAGTACACCTAACCCTGTTTCATTCTCCAATCCTATAGTCGGCAAACAGTTGCCTGATCCGACAATAATTCATGCGGCAGACGGGAACTTTTATTTGTATGTTACCCAACAGGATAATATCTATATTCCGATTTACAAATCTACTAATATGACACAGTGGACTTATGCTGGGGCAGCCTTTCTGCAAAAACCGAACTGGCAGCCGGACACTCGCTTATGGGCTCCGGACATTAACTATATCAATGGCAAATATGTGCTCTATTATACTCTCGGGCACTGGGACTTGCCTAAGAATAGTTGTATCGGGGTGGCGGTCAGCGACTCTCCTGTAGGGCCTTTTACGGATCACGGAAAACTTCTTGACTACAATTCTGGTACTATGCAGTGCATCGACCCTTGTTATTTTGAAGATAATGGTAAGAAGTATCTTTTCTGGGGAAGTTATAATAGTACTTCTAAAGGCTATGAAGGAGGTATCCGTTATGTAGAGTTAAGTGCTGACGGTCTATCCATTAAAGGGGCTGTTTCCGAAAAGATAGCGGGTCCTTCAATAGAAGGCATCATGGTTCATAAACGCGGGAATTATTATTATCTATTTGGCTCTACGGGTAGTTGTTGTGAAGAGGAAAGAAGTACGTATCGTGTAGTGGTGGGGCGTTCTAAAAATATCGAAGGTCCTTATGTGGGTAAAAACGGTACTGTGATGAAAGAAAATAGTAGTTATAATGAAGTAATTCTACAGGGTAATAACCTGTTTGCCGGAACCGGACACAATTCCGAAATTATCACGGATGACGAGGGTAATGACTGGTTCTTCTATCATGCCTGGCAGAAAGCGAAAATAGATAATGGTCGTCAATTGATGTGTGACCGCATACAATGGAGCAGTGATGGCTGGCCTTATATTACTAATGGCACACCGGCATCCGTATCTCGTGCACCTGTATTTAAAAACGAAGAAGAAAAAGAGTAATCTATGAAACTATTCAACTATTTATTGGCCGGGATATTGTGTGCTTCTGCTACTGCTGTCTCGGCGCAGCATCGGGCTGATCCCCAGAAGCTGGTCGATCCGGAATCCTTTTCTATGATTTTGCTTGGTGATCCACAGGGATATACCAAGTATGATATTAACCAGCCGCTTTTTGATCTTTGCACTGCATGGATTGCGGACAACATAGAACCGCTTAAAATTAAAGCTGTCCTTTGTACGGGGGATTTGGTAGAACAGAATGACAACAATGTGTTAAACCGTAAGATGCTAAATCAGACGAGTCGTGAGATGTGGGAGGCAGCGTCGCAGGCTTTGAAAAGACTGGATAACAAAGTACCTTATATTATTGCCGCAGGCAATCATGATTATGGATACAAAGCCGCAGAAAACGGTCGTACTTATTTTCCTGATTATATTCCTTTTGAGCGTAATTCTACCTGGCGGAATATCTGTGTCAGTGAATTTCCTAATCGTGAAGGCAGGGCGTCTTTAGAGAATTCGGCTTTTGAGTTTGATGAGCCGGGATGGGGAAAGATTTTGGTTATAGCAGTAGAGTTTGTGCCTCGTGATGAAGTGCTGCAATGGGCGAAAAATTTGGTAAACAAGCCGGAATACAAGAATCATAAGGTGATTTTTATCACTCATTCTTATCTTGATATAGGTAATAAGCGCGTTACGAAAGATGGGTATAAGATTTCTCCACAAAACTCGGGGCAGGCTATTTGGGAGAAACTTATTTATCCTTCTTCCAATATCCGTCTCGTACTTTGCGGACATGTGGGAAGAGGCACCGGTGAATATGAGAATAATGTGGCTTATCGGGTGGATAAGAACAGTGCCGGGAAAGATGTATCACAAATGACGTTTAATGTACAATATGTAGGAGGCGGTCCGGAAGGGAACGGAGGGGATGGTTGGCTTCGCATTCTGGAATTTATGCCGGATGGTAAAACGATCAAAGTACGTACTTATTCTCCCTTGTTTGGGATTTCAAAATTGACCAGGCATCTGGCACATCGTACGGCACCTTACGATCAGTTTGATATTATATTGGAATAACTTGACCTAGTAAAAATATTCTTAATAGAAATAATGTAGATGAGAAAAATTGTATGTTCTTTAGTGATACTTATTAATAGTGTTTATCTATTTGCACAGTGGAAACCGGTTGACGGTCGAATTATGACGGAATGGGCGGCGAAAATAGATGTTGAAAACGTGTTGCCCGAATATCCCCGCCCAATTATGGAACGTGCTGACTGGATAAATCTGAACGGATTGTGGAATTATGCTATTTCTCCGATAGGTCAAGCTATGCCACAAAGTTATGATGGTCGGATTTTAGTTCCTTTTGCTGTAGAATCCAGCTTGTCCGGAGTGGGGAAAAGCCTTGGGGAGAAGAATGAACTTTGGTATCAGCGTCAATTCTCGGTTCCCTCCAAATGGAAAGGACATAGGATCTTATTGCATTTTGGGGCTGTTGACTGGAAAGCGGATGTTTGGGTAAATAAGGTAAAGGTGGGACAACATACAGGAGGATTTACTCCTTTTTCTTTTGATATCACGCCTGCCTTGCTGAATGGGGAAAATGAATTGATCGTGAAAGTGTGGGACCCGACTGATAAAGGTCCTCAGCCTAGAGGAAAACAGGTTAGTAAGCCGGGAGGTATCTGGTATACTCCTGTCAGTGGTATTTGGCAAACAGTTTGGCTAGAACCCGTGCCAATCCGGTCGATTGTCAATATCAAAACGACTCCTGATATTGACAGGAATAAGTTGACAGTAGAGGTTATGACAGATCATCAGATGCTTTCAGATAAATTGGAGGTGAAGGTATTAGAAGGAAAGCAGTTGGTGGCTGTAGGAAGTTCCGTAAATGGTATTCCGGTTGAGATTGCTATGCCGTCTGATGTAAAGTGGTGGTCTCCGGATTCTCCGTTTTTATATGATATGGAAATTTGTCTATATTCAGAAAATAAGTTGATCGATAAGGTTAAGAGCTATACTGCCATGCGTAAATATTCAACGAAGCGTGATAAAAATGGGATTGTGCGTCTGCAACTGAATAATAAAGACTTGTTTCAATTTGGTCTTTTAGATCAGGGCTGGTGGCCGGATGGCTTGTATACAGCACCTTCGGATGAGGCTTTAGTATATGATATTCAAAAGACAAAAGATTTTGGATATAATATGATTCGCAAACATATAAAAGTAGAGCCTGCCCGTTGGTATACGTATTGTGATCGTTTAGGGGTTATTGTGTGGCAGGACATGCCGAGTGGTGATAAGAATCCCGAGTGGCAGAATCGGAAGTATTTTGAGGGAACAGAATTTAAACGGTCTGCTGAATCAGAGGCTATTTATCGTAAAGAATGGAAAGAAATTATCGACTGCCTTTACTCTTATCCTTGTATTGGCACATGGGTACCTTTCAATGAGGCTTGGGGGCAGTTTAAAACCCCTGAAATAGCAGAATGGACAAAGCAATATGATCCTTCCCGTTTAGTGAATCCTGCCAGTGGAGGTAATCATTATACCTGTGGTGATATGCTCGATTTGCATAATTATCCCGGTCCGGAGATGTATTTATATGACGCACAGCGTGCAACTGTACTCGGAGAGTATGGAGGAATTGGTTTAGTGCTGAAGGAGCATCTTTGGGAGCCGAATCGTAATTGGGGGTATGTTCAGTTTAGTACTTCCAAAGAAGCTACTGATGAGTATCTGAAGTATGCTAATATGCTGAAGGATATGATTGCACGTGGATTCTCGGCTGCTGTTTATACACAGACTACAGATGTTGAGATCGAAGTGAACGGATTGATGACATACGACCGCAAAGTAATAAAACTGGATGAACAGAATTTGAAGAGGGTAAATACGGAAATTTGTGAAAGTTTAAAGTAAGAAGCCGGATTAGCCATTTGGCTGAACAAGGCAACTCATCTGTAGCCATTCGAATTATAGATATAGTTTGCAATATTATATAATTGAGAAGAGGGTATCTGAAAATGAAGTGACTCCTAAAATTTTTTGTCTAACTTTTAGGGGTCACTTCATTTTCAGATACTTTCTTAAAGAATGAGATGTGTCAATATTTTATTAATCTTATAGGCCCTAATAATCCAGAAGGTAGTAATGCCGAATCAGATTTGAAAAAATGGTAGGATGTATAATATTGGGGAGTTACACCTTTTTGTTGATCACCTATTAGTCCATTTCTCCAAAGGTTGGTGACTTTTATTTCCAGAGTATTTTCTCCAGGATTGATTGCAGCGGTTATATCAACAATAAAAGGAGCTTTCCAAAATGTGCCGCATATTTTTCCATTCACATAAACCTCTGCAATATTTTTAACTGATCCCATATCAAGTAATAGCTTATCCGATTTTTTATAATTCTCCGGTTTGATAATAAAAGAGTTAGTATAAGTAGCAGTTCCAGAGAAGTATCGGATGGAAGGAGATGAGTAGTCGGTGAAGGAAACTAAACTATCCATTAAAAGAGATTCGGAATTTCCTATTTTAGGTTGAAATTTTACAGTCCAGTTAGAATCAATTGTAGTTAATTCTTTTTTGTGAGGTAAAGGAATCTCTTGTTTTATACGTTTAGTGGGTTTTATAAATACAACGAATACAGCATCATTTTGTACCATTGAGAATTTAACAATAGTCCGTCCGTCCTTCATCTCATAAGAAACATCCTCTGAAAGTCCGGTTTCAGGATGCCAAATTTCAGGTTTCAATCCAGATACCCGAAAAGAAACTTCCGTATATAACTCTTTATCAGAAGGATTACTGACCCAATAAATATGACCATGATCAAGCAAGCGGTGTCTGTATTTTAAAGTTATATGTTTATTATTGCGGTATATAAAGTCCGGTTGCACACCTGTTGATTCCAGGATTTCTTCTATAGGAGTATCGGTATAGACGTTTTTTCGGTTGGTATGCCAGATGGAAGTTACTAACGCTTTAAATTCATCAGCATTATCCAAATTGCTTCCGCGAAAAATAGGTTCTCTGCCTAAAACAGCAACACCTTCTTCTACCAAAGATGCTATTTTTTTCAATACTTTGAGTGACATTACTTTGGTATTCTCTCCTAATATTAAAATAGAATATTTTCGTCCGGAAGGAGCTAACAAGCACTTCTTGTCCATCTTGATATCATGCACAAATCCATATGGGTCAATAAAGTCGTATTCATATCCTGCAGGTATGTCCGGAAGAGTATGTGCATATAAACCTGTAATACAATTATCTTCTCCGTAATAGTATAAAATGTCTGCCACATTATTACCTTGTTGAAGCATATAACTACTGCGCGCAAGATAATCTATCCATACTTTTGCTTGTTCAGCCCAAGTTTCATGGCGGTTAAACCATTGCCCGTATTGTATTAATCCAAGTCCCGGTATTTTATCATCCACAGGCTGGTGCGATGTCTCATGAATAACAAAACGATTTAATCCGTTTGCTAAAGCTTTATCTGCGATAGGCTTAATGTTTTCTGGACAACATGCATATGCATGGTGGGCTATAGCAGAGCCAAATTCAGCTGCTACAATGTTTTGTCCATAGATATGGGCGACTGAAGCGCTTTCTCTAATATCCGCTTGTCCCATCTGTTGTGATGAACAGGCACCGGAATTAGGCATCCAAAGTGCTGCCATGGGGAATGTTGCCGTTCTTTTTATTTCCATTCCATCACCTACATATACTCTTCCGTTTTCGTGAGCTTCTGTATATCGTCCTTTTAAACCATATTCTTTTACAATAGAATTTATGCGGTCATAATTTTTACGATACAATTCTGCGATAGCCAGGCGCCAATCGCGAAGAAAACACTCGCTTTCACTTGTGTTTTCTATGATTTCGCCGGTTAAAACAGGCAACCAAGGTAATAAATCATATCCATATTTATGCTTAAAGAAGCTAGGTAACGATGGGGTCCAAGTCTGCCAATGCGCTTCGTAACTATCCGTTATAATATATTGGATTCCGCGTTTTCCCATAAAACCGCCGGCAGCTTCTTTATACATATCCATATAAGTGCGAAAATATGAAAGCCAACTTTCCGGATCAAGTTTATCCACTTCTAAACCGGTAGCCTCGGCTGGGGCAGGATGATTGCGTTTACCTGTAAGTGAATAGCCGAAACGGTAAATGCGCCACTTCCCTTCTGGGACATTCCATTTTAAAATGCCGTTCGAGTCGAGCTTGTTCGTTAATATAATAACATTTTTTTTATCAATGGGAGTATTTGTTTCCGGTGTTGGATAGTTCATCAGGTCGTGCGGAGAAGAAAACCCCGCTTTCTCTTCTGTGTGATTTATCTTTACAGTCGGGTGTAATACAAATTCTGGTATTTGAGTACCCGGAGCATTGTTTGTAGGATTAGGAACAAGTACCCGGAAATAACGTGCTGTTGTTTCCGGAATAGATATGGTTTGCTGAGCATTACCTCCATCCGGAATTCCGCAAACCATCCGATAATCAACCCCATTGTCACTACATTGTAGAAAATTTACTGTTTGAGGAGATTCTGAACGCCATTCTGTACGCAAACGGCCACTGACAAAAGATAAAGCTCTTATCGTTTGCGGTTTGGGAAAAGAATATTCTATCCAACCATATTTATCAAATGGGTTGAACGGTAGAAGCTCGGCATTTGTAAAATCTCCGTCTGTAAGTTTATGTAGTGAGAAATTACCACCACTTGAAGTTATTTCAGCATCTAACTCATTTAACGATAATTCTTCGCTTGGCAATCGTACGGCAATCGTGGCAATATCTTCGTAATATTCGGTATAGTTGTTCATGTTTCGTATGGGGATATTTTGAAATTCCCCTGTCGTGGTATATGGGCTTGGTAGTTTCCCGGAAAACATTTTTTGACCTTCTACCGTGAATGTTCGCCACACTAGTTTTTTCATAGCATTTTTAGGATTTACCCAAGGACCTCCCGTTGAGCTCCATCCTGGAGCACTGGCTATACCGACTTCCATATTTAAAGAGTCTGCTAGATGGATGGCATAGCGGAAGGCTTTTTTCCATTTGGGAGTCATGTATACAAGCCGTTCTTTGACAATCGGTTTGGTATACAAGGAAGCGTCAAATTGATGAAATCCTCCTATTCCGATCCTATTCATCCATAATAAGTCTTTATAGATTCCTTCTTCCGTAATATTACCGTCCATCCAATGCCACCATACTCTTGGTTTTGCTTCTTGTGGTGGATTAATAAATCCCTTGTAGATTTCGTGTTCGGAAGTCAAAGCAGATGCGTGTGTCTTTATTGAATATAAGGTTAGGATATAAGAAAACAAGAGTATTGTTACTATAGGGATATTGTTAAAGTGTTTCATATAATTATAATCGTTAAAAGTATGTTTGAAATTCTAAGTTTCTCGCAGAAAGAAGAAGTGCTTTTTCTGTAAGAAACATGAATCACATAAAATGTAGAGGGGTGTGTTAAATTAACGTATTACTCCCCAAATAGTCTCTGCAATCATTTGCATTCCTTCATCATTGGGATGCGTTATGATAAAATCTTGAGTGATTACATATGGCTTCTTATTTATGTCATAAAGTGTATCGCCTATTTGTGGGCGGACATTATATAGATTATCTATCCAATAGAGTGGCACGTAAGTAAGATCGTTGGTTCGTGCGGCATGAATGATGCTCCGTTCTTTACTGTCGTTTTTCCAGAAACAACCGGTAATAATAACACGCTTTGCTTTGCTCTGACAATATTTCACAAGTCGTGAAATTGCATCTGGAAAAGTGGTAACATCTTGTACATTTTCACCTAAACGTATAATAATGATATCTTTGTTTTTGCAATAAGATCCAATTAGGGAGTCAATATCGCATGATAGATTACGCTCCCAAGATGCAATGTTTAAGGGGGTGACAGTTGAGTTCGGATGATACTTACAAAGCATCTTTTCCAATTGATGGCAATAGTCATATTCTATATTGGAAGCAGCCATACCCCAATCGGAAAACCATTCGATATCTTCTTTTATCGGATGTTTTGTAATAGAGTTTCCTAAACAAAGGACCTGTAGCGGGTCATTGACATTATGCGGTTGTTGGCAGGCGATAAATAACCCTCCACAAATAGCTGTAAATAGTATCTTTTTTATTTTATTGTATTTTTTCATTGTTATAACACGATTAATATTCCGTAATGGCTGGTTCTCCTTCAAGCCAGGCTATCATATTTAGTACTTTTTATAAGGTTCGGACATGGCATGGAATGTTTGTGGTATCCATACCCTGTAACGCCCATTGGGATTCCAATCATTGCCAGAAGAAGAAAAGTCGCAAAAATTGATAAGTTTGGGAGTCTTGTTTTCTACGTTTTCTAAATCCGTACCCAATACGGCAGGAACTGTAAGTGTGATCCAAGGGAAGGTTCCTGTTTTGTTTTTTTTAATTTTCGCTTGTATTACACCTTGATTGTTACACTTAATGGTTGCACATTCGTCTATATCACCATCGTTGAAACGACTGTCTCGTGCGAAAAGTAAAGGACCGCGTACTATGGCTTGAGAATTATTTAGTTTTACGACTTTGGTTTCTATCTTGAAATCAAGTGTCACCTTATCCGCATTTTCCCAGATACGTTCTATGTATAGGTAGCCTCCTTTATGCGTTATTTCCTGCTCCTCTCCATTTATATAGGCTTTCATCTTTTCTATTTGAGTCGGTATACGTAACGCAAGCGTGAATTTCTCCTTTTTTTGTACTCCTATGTTTACATTTACCTTACCATGTATAGGATAATCGCTCTCTACATTTAAATGAACTTTATTTTTTTTATTTAGTGAAATAGTGGCCTGTAAAGGTAAATAGAGGTTGAGATAAATGTGGTTGTCTTTTATTGTACAAGCCGTTTTGGGTATTAGAGCAAACCCTCTTGGTCCATTGGCGTTACAACAATTTATATGCATACCACATTGCTCTTCGCCGGGTTGTCTTCGACCTTCCAATGGGCTGTATTTAGAGATTTGACTGCCGTCATTTTTCATGGTTGCCATCAAAGCGTTGTACATGGTGTGTTCAAATTCTTCTGCATAGAACGAGTTGCCGGTTTTGCATAGCAGGCGATGACATAGTTGCATGTAAGTAAATGTGACGCAAGTTTCCATGGTATGGTATGTAGGCAATGTTTGTTTCTCCTTTCCTTTATACCAGCATTCAAAAGCGGCTCCTGAACCTGCTATATTAATCTCATCTTCTTGGATATTGTTTACTGCTTTCTCTGCAATTTTTATGTAAAAAGGATCATTTACTATGGTGCCAAGTTCTATCAGCCCTTCATAACATGACATCATTTCATAAGCTTTCTGACCATTTTCGAATGACCACCAAGATTTTGGAAAAGCGGAACGCTCAGAAACAGGAATGTTTTTCAATGTTTTAGTTATCAGTTGAGAACTCCCTTCCCGTTCGATAGAAGAAACAATGCTTTTGGCAAAAGATAAATATCGGGGATTTCTGGTAATATCGTATAAATAAACCACAGGCTCCAAAATGGAGCAACTGGCCATGCCTAAATAATAACCGGTTGCAGCAATATTAATATTATGTATTTGTAATTGTTCCATGAGATGGTTTATCAGTCGTTCAACTGCATTCAAGGCTTTTTTATCGCCGGTGAGCCTATAATAAGAAAGCAAGGAGAGCGAAGTGTATTTTCTTCCCCAAATATCCCAATTGGTCAGTTGTGCTTCTCGTTTGTAATTTCCTATATATCCATCACTTGTTTGGGTATTCATGAGCTTTTCTACGCTGTTTGTTATCAAATTATACAATTCTTTATCCTTTGTATATTGGTATGAAGCTATTGCCCCGAGTAGCCATTTTCCGAAAAATTCAGATTGCCAGAGATGATCCTCGTTTCGATGCTTGAAAGGCTCGATTAGGTGGTCTGTATTTTGGGATTTTACTCGATGTTCTATGCAGGTGTTAATGCGATTGCCGATATAGCCATCAATATGAATATTTTCTATGTTATATTCTTGAGAGAGAGCTGGTAGTATATTGAGTATACATAATCCGATAATCCATTTTTTATAGTTCATATATTTTTGAGTATTAATTGTTTTCTGCAAATTCATTTGTCATATGTATTGTGTTATGGTAATATTTTTGTGTGCAAATTTGACAAAAACTATACTGGCAACTGTTTTTAACTATTAACAGCTGTCGGCAATCGAATGTGTAAACAGAAGTGAGGCCCCTTCTTGGTATGCAGACGTTTGCTAGTCTATGGGCACTCACTATGTCAGGCTCACGTTAATTTGTCTTCATTATAATTCTGCTTTTATCATAATAGGATAATGATCGGAAGAAAATCGTCCTTGACGCGCATCATCCGTAATGGTTTCAAAGGAGAGAACTTTAATGCTTTTTTCCACTAAAATATAGTCGATTCGATGTTCTGGGTTGAAATCGAAATTCCAATAATGCAAAGTGCCTGCAGGACCTTTCGGGGTAGTCTCTGATATGCTATAAGAATCTTTGAATAGTCCGGAATTTAGAATAAAGGAAATAGGTTCTTCATCTGGGTCACAGTTTAAATCACCGGTACAAAAGTAAGGCAGATCTCCTGCTATTTCTTGTACTTTCTGAACAAGTAACTTTGCGGAGTTGACGCGTGCTTCATTGCTGACATGATCAAAATGCGATGAGAAGAAGAAAAAATATTTGTCCGTCTTTTTATCTTTGAATTTACCCCATGTGCAGATTCGGTTGCAAAAAGAGTTCCAACTTTTAGACGGCTTGTCCGGAGTTTCTGAATACCAAAATTGTCCATGATATAATAATTCCACTCTTTCTTTTTTGTAAAGAATAGGGCAGAACTCTCCAGCTTCTTTTCCATCGTCACGACCTGTACCTATGTATTCATATTGTTTTAATTCTAACAGATCATTCAGTTGGTTTAAAAGACACTCATTAACGCCAAAGATATCAAAATCATGTGATGTGATGATTTCTTTTGCCATTGTCTTTCGGTTTGCCCAAACGTATTGTCCATCTTCAGGTGTGTCATAGCGAATATTGAATTGGGCTACGCAAAGAGAGTTGGATGGCGTTTCATTGTTAAATGGAGGCATTTCTAGTTCATCTTCTATTGTTGAATTGGAGCAACCAATAAAAAAAAATGAAAGAAGAAAGAAGTTGTAAATGAAATTTCTTTTAGAGTTCATAGGTCTTGTTTTAATTATTAGTATTTTATAATTCCATATATTAGTGAGATGGTAAGTTTGAAAATGAATTCAGGTGAAAAAGCGGAGTTATTGCATAAATAGAGAGTTAAAACTTGCATCCTTGCAATAGCTCCACTTGATTTCCTATTGAATATTTTCGACTAAAAATTTAAGCCGTCATCCCAGCCCGGATTTTGCGTAAGTGCACCATTTGTGATGAGACGTTCATTAGAGGGTATTGGGTAAAAATAATCACGTTGTTCATTCCAGAAAAGCGTGAGGCCTTTATGAGGAGATAGATAACCTTTATTTCCATCAGAAAGTTTAATGTCGGAATCTATCTTTAAGTATGTTATACCTTGTGCATTACCAGGCTTTGTGTCTGTATAAAGACAAATATCGTTTTGTCCGTCACCGTTAAGGTCATATTCGCCGGGAGATGGAAAATACATACCCAATATGGCTTGTTTCATGTTTTGCCCGGCTTTCCAGCGCAGGATGTCATCATAACGAAAATGTTCAGAAAGCAATTCGATTGTTCTTTCACGACGAATTTCCAAGATTACCCCTTGATTAGCGCCGGAGACATTTGGGTAGCCGGTAGTGTTTGCTAATAAATAGGGGTCTGGATTTGCATTGGCTGTTTTCATGATGAGATGGGGCATTCCTACACGGTCGCGCAATTTATTGATAGAAATATCCAAATCATCTTGAGTTAATTGGTTGATTTCAGCTAAAGCTTCTGCATAGTTAAGGTAAACTTCTGCAAGTCTAAAATAGAAGAGATCAATATCACTTTTTCCTCCTACTGCTTCATCTTCATATTTAATTAACTGATATCCGGTCACGCAAGCATTAAGGTCTGGAATATTTTTTCTGTTTGATACTATGGGCTGATAACTTGGGGTACAAATAGACTGTGCAAGACGTGGATCACGATTTTTGCATTCATCTACAAAAGTCATAGTTTCCCAATTGGGATTGTCTGTAAACCGGGAACCATCATTCATCAGATAACTAGCTATAATTTTTCTAGTCACTCCAGGACGTCCTTCACCTACGCTTGTGTGATATGTACCAACTGTATTGTATATATCATACGTTAAATTATAATTTCTTGCCATAATTACTTCCGTTGTTGGAGCATTTTGTGAAGTAAAGAGTTTTCGGTATGCCTGGTTCGTTCCACCTTCTGTATATAAGGTATAATTGCTTTCCTTCATTAATTCTCTAGAGGCTGTTATAGATTCTTGCAAGAAAAAATCGGCATTAGTGCTAAGATTTAAATTGTGGTACTTTCTGAATGTGCCTTCAAAAAGGCAAACTCTGGATTTAAGAGACAATGCTGTCCACTTTGTTACTGTATAAACAGAAGGCGTTGTAGAAAGATTGGTGATGGCAAAATCGAGATCTTCCAATATATTTTTCATGACCAATTCTCGAGAGTCTCTCGGTTTGTTTAATTGGTCTGTTTCAGAAACGAATAATTCTGTGTCATACCATGGGACATCCCCAAATCTTTTTACCATTTCGAAATAAAAATATGCTCTGAAAAAACGGGTTAATGCTTGATAACGTGTCCTGACCGTTTTATCCTTACAATTGACAGAGTATTGCAATAGAGTGTTGAAACGCCGTAAGTATCCCCATTCCCAGCCTCCTCCTGAAGCTGGAACTGTACGGGAGTCTGTTGCCGCGCTATTGGGAGTACTATGAGTTATATTATCGGCATCATCTTTATAAAGATCTCTGTCTTTGGGGAGAGAATTGTAGAAATTTGTGCTAAAAGCCTGTAAATCAGCTTCGGTAGAAAAGAACGTTTCTGGAGTGATTTTGTCTTTCGGCGTTACATCAAGTAAATCATCACATGAACTAAAGCTCAGTATAAATATTGAAGCTGCGATGAGTAAGAATATGTTATTTTTCATATAGTCAAAATTAATTAGAAGTTAATATTAACACCAAATGTGAAACTTTTTTGCCAAGGATAGACCTTCAAAGTTCCGCCTTGTCTGGCTTGTTCCGGGTCGACATAGTCGGTTTTTATTGGTGACCAATAAGCAAGATTTTCTCCGGAAAAATAAAGACGAACTAAGTCAAGGCCTATTTTGTTAGTCAGAAACTTAGGAAGTGAATAACCGATTGTCAGGTTTTTTAATCGACAATAACCAATATTTTGAAGATAGCGGTCATTCACTGTTGAAAGTTCCGAATTTTCTGTAAGGGCAACAGCTGTTCTAGGTCTGGGGAAGTAAGCGTTGGGATTATCTTCTGACCAACATAATTTTTGAAAATCCTTCGGAATAAATGTTCCGTAGGGGCGGTTGTAATATCCCCAAAATGCTTGGGCTTCTCTTCCTGGATACCAATCTATGTGGCCGATACCTTGGAAGAATATATTAAAATCAAATCCATACCATTGGAAAGCCAAGTTAGTGCCATATTGATAGCGTGGAGAACTATTTCCTAAAATTTCGCGGTCACCGGAGCTTCCGACTCTGTTTTCACCGATACTTATAGTTTTGTTACCATCCAGATCCCGGTATTTTAAATCGCCGGCACGTACTCCCCGGTATTCACCCGATGAACTATTGATAGTGGTGTTTACAGATCTTTGATCTACTTCATAGTTCTTAGCTTCTTCATCGGTCGCAAAGAAGCCATCGACGCGATATCCCCATATTTCACCAATCCGCATTCCTTCATAATAAGTCTTAGCTAATAGTTTGTCGGGGTTGTCGAATTTGGTGATTTCACTGATGTAATCACTGAATGTAAAACTCAGTTGATAAGAGAAAGGTTTGTTGCCTAACTTAAACTGATCTCGCCAAGCAACAGAGAGTTCATAGCCCTTTGTACGCATATCTGCACTGTTCATTTTAGGAGCGGAAGTGCCATATACGGCGGGTAATGTGATGCCGGCGGTAAGCATATCCTTTGTATCCCGAATATAATATTCTCCGGTGAAAGTTAATCTGTTGTCCAAAAATGTCATATCCACACCAGCATTATGTTGTTGTACAGTCTCCCATGTCAGATTGTCGGCAGAGGGAGCGGAAATGTCTGCGTAAGATGGTCTCGCACCTCCGAATAAATATCCGGTAGTTCCTATACTGATAGTGCGGATATAGTCATAATAGCCAACTTGTTGGTTTCCTAAACTACCAAAAGAGTATCTGAACTTTAAATTGTTACACCAGTCTTTCATATTGCTGAAAAACTTTTCTTCCGAGACTCTCCAACCAACAGACATAGAAGGAAAGAATCCCCAGCGATGACCAGAAGCAAAACGAGAGGTACCATCATAACGTCCGCTTAGTTCAAGTAAATATATCCCTTTGTAGTCATAGTTTATACGTCCGAAAAAACCTGCAAGTTTATATTCATTTTGCCCTCCTGTCACTTCCATCCGTTTTTGGTTTGTGGCAGGATCTACTCCTATCAGGTTAAAATCATCCAAAACATCGGAAAGAAGATTATATCCTGTGCCACGAACAGTCTTGTTGTAACGAGTTTCATAATTAAAACCACCTGTAACTTTATAATTATGTTTGTTGGATACAGAACCTTGGTATGTGGCAAATACATTCGTTGCCCAATATTCATTGGGGGCAAATTGCTCAAACATTTGATTTTGGAAATTACCGGTATTAAGTATGGATGTTTCTCCCGGATATTTGGAATATGTTCCATTAGATTGCCGGCGTATGTCGTATTGGTTATAGAGCATGTATGTCAAGTTAGCTTTTATCTCCAACCCTTTCAATGGTTTTAATGTAAGTTCTGTAGTGGTCTTGAAGTTATCTTTACGAGTTTTATTTCTGAACCCTTCGCTGTCTAATATGACTAATAAACCGTCCATAATGGCATAGTCGGTCAGTGAAGTAGTATAAAGGCTTGTCCCGTCAGGATTTTGGGTAGGGAAACTTGCCAAACCATGGTTCTGGGCTTGAGATATGTTCGAATTTATACCTCCCAATCCAGGATAAGTATAATTAGAATTGAAAAATTCAGTATTGTTACTAATGTTAAGCCAATCAGTAATATCTGCGGAAATCCTTGAATGGAAATTTATTCTTCTGAATTTGTCAGTATTTCTTCGATACATTCCTTCTTCACTATTATAACCAGCCGAAAGGTAAAATTTCAATTTGTTTGTTCCTCCGGATATGGAAATATTGTGGCTTTGCAATGGTTTCTTGTCTTTGAACAAGTATTGCCACCAATCCGTATTGGCGTAGTATAAGTATACATTCTGTCCGTTTCTCTTATCCAATACGGTCCAAGGGCGGGCAGGATCTTCTGTCTTGTCGTTTCTTCTTTCCCATAACTCTTTCATGTCTTCTTCTGTATACGAGGTATAGCGACGCCCGTTATTGGGAATGTAAAACTGGTCAACCAAAGAAACATGGTAATAACCACGGTTTTCGTAATCCGTAGATGTAGTGGGTTCTGTCCAACCAACACGCCCACTATAGCTAATTTGTACTTTCCCATCAGAAGAACCGGATTTTGTTGTGACTAAAATAACTCCGAATGAAGCACGTCCACCATAAATAGCAGCGGCGGAGGCGTCTTTTATAACTGAAATTGATTCTATATCATTAGGGTTTACACGGTCAAGGTCCCCTTCAACTCCATCGACTAACACCAATGGTGAGCCTCCGTTGATTGAGTTCGTACCACGGATATTAAAGCTTGCAGTATTACCCGGTACACCGGAAGAAGTGGTGATATTGAGACCGGGTACACTTCCTTGTAGCATGTGTGTAACGCTACTGGCCGGTCTGTCTACAAGCTCTTGAGATGTAACGGTCGAAATTGCTCCTGTTAGATTAGTTCGTTTCTGAGAGCCATAACCAACCACCACTACTTCGTCTAAGGTCTTAACATCTTCCACTAAAAAGACTTTTAAGCTATTCAAGTTCTTTAATTTTATTGTTTGTGGAATGTATCCTATATAACTGAATTGAAGAACATCACCAATGTCGGCTGATAATGAAAACTTCCCGTTTATATCAGTTATTGATCCCTGTGATATACCCTTTACTGTTATTGTAACTCCGATCAAAGGCTCCCCGGCTCTATCTGTTACCACTCCGGTGATTTTTTTTATTGTCGGGGTTTGGGTAATTTCTTTTTTAGTGAGTATTATATGGTTTCCTTCTATTTTATAAATAATAGGAGATTCATGTAGTAATATGGACAATACTTCAGAAACGGGTCTGGCCTTCACGCTGATGCTTTTGTGCAAATTTACATCTACATTTTTTTTATAGATGAATAAGTAATTGGTTTGAGATTCAATTTCACTCAATATAGATTCCAGTCTGACATCTTGCTTATTAATTGTAACTTTGGCATTTTGAGAATTTGCATTCTTTGCCATTAAGCTAAATGAGCAGAATAACAAAAGGAATATAGATGTTCGCATAATTCTAAATAATTGTTTTGAATTTGGATTTTTTTTGCAGTAAAAATCCAATAAAGAAATATTTTTCATATATTTGTAACTGATTTATTAATACGATTTTATAAAAATTGTGTTAGGCAGGAGCTGATAGATAGGGCAAATATCTGTCAGCTCTTTTGTTTTTCAATTAGTATCATTTCATAGGCTTGTTTCTCCCGTGTTATTGAGTTAATATTCTTATTATTTTATATAAATGATGTCATCTGTTGTATGTTTGTTATAAATAAAAGGTACATCCTTTTGTAATATCCGAAGGGCGTAATCCAAGCCGTCAGAGATTCTGAATTTTCCTGTTAATATTATGTTGGTAATGCTAGGCTTGTCTACTATAATTTTCAGGTTATAATATTTCTCCAAGTCTTTTATTATTTCTATGAACGATTTGTTTTTGAAGCAATACAATCCTTCTTTCCAGCGATATATATTATAATCTTCAATTTTGCTTATCACTAATTTGCCATTTTTTAGGGTGCTCTTATAGTCAGGTAATAAAACTTGTGAAATATTATTGTCGGAAGGTGATTTGATTTTTATTTTTCCTTGTATTAAAGAAGCTTCGAAGTTTTGTTGTTTAGCATAAGCCTCTACATTAAATTTTGTGCCCAATACTTCTATGTCCATTGCATGAGTATGTACTATGAACGGGCACTTTTCGTTACGGGCAACATCAAAATAGGCTTCTCCGTCTAATATTATTTCACGTTTATCTTCCATGAATGAAACAGGATATTGCATTTGTGTTCCTGCATTTAGCCAAACATTTGATCCATCGGGCAATTCAATATTTACGCGTTGTCCGGCGGGGACTATTATTGTTTGCATAGCTATGTCAACATGCTTATGATGCTCATTCGTTATTGAAAAGATAGTAGCTGTAATACTTACCGCAATGATTATCACAGAAGCAATCTTTAAGAATTCCCTGATGAAATATCTGTTTCTTTTTGTTGTATTTATTGCTGTCCATTTAGGGTTTCCTATAAGAATCATTGCATTGAATAACTTGCGCTCTCGGTGAAACTGTTTGCTATGTTCTTCTGAACTTTCAGCCCACTCTTTCACTGCTCTCATTTCTTCAATAGATGCTTGTCCCTCGAAAAATCGGTATAATGAATTTTTGTCCATAGGTGCTTTTTATAATGATAGCGAACAAAGAGGGTTTATCCCTAGTGGAAAACTCATTTTTTGCAATTGTACAATTTTTTAAGTTTAGCCGCACACACAGGTTATAGAAGCTGTGTGTGCAGGTTATTTGAGTCGTTAATTAATTTGGGTAAATTTGATACATGTTATTTGTAGCCGATGGTAACTTTGTGTATAGCTTTGTTAGGACCGTCTGCTATGTATATGGTTCCATCTGTATCTTGTACAAAGTCAACCGGACTAGTGGTGCCTGAATCTTTCCAACCATTTTCGGCTTTACAAACGAGGATGATTGTGGCGTCCTGATAACCATTCTTTCCAGGTTTTAGGATCTTGGTTTTACGGGTGCCACTATTACCGTCACTGAACCATATGTAGCCATCCTTATCTACCATTAGCCCCTCTGCTTTTTCCAATTTGGCTGTTTTAGGATCTTCTGTTATATCCTCCGTTATAACTTTGTTACCTCCACCTGCAATCAATGTATAAGCGCCGCTAGAGTCTACTTTATAAATATAGCCGGCATTTGATCCGTCTGTTGCTGCTGCTATCAAGTTACCAGCAGCATCAAAAGCTATGGCTTGTATTTGACGGCCGGTAATTTTAACAAATTCCAACCTTGAACTGCTGTTATAATTTCCTGATGGATATTTTTGGATCGTTCCGGAATTACGGCAAACCGCATACATATTGTTGTATTGGTCAAATTTTACATCCATAAGGTTGTCCAACCCGTTGCGAGTTAACAAATCGGAAACTTGTTTTGTATTAGGATCCCATACGCTAATTTTATCTTCTCCTTTATATGCGAGGTAAAGTTTTCCATTAGTAGGATTAGTGGTGATTTTCAGCAGAACAGTTCCTGTGCCATTGGGGACGATTTTTTCTCGTTCCATTGTTCTTAAATCTATTGCCCAAGCCTCTGTAGCACTACCACCGTTAGTACTGTAAGCTAATCTGCCATCTTTTAAGAATGTAACGCTTTTTAAATCCTGGGTATTAATATCACTAGGTACAGTGATGAAATTTTGTGTACATTCGTAAATCCTCTCTCTTGTATCTTCGTATGTGAAAAGAGCCGGATTTTTGCCTGTTTTTACACCTACAGAGACGGTTACTGCATAAGTTCCTATTTCGTTTTGAGGTGCGATAATTTTCAATTCGGTCTCTGTGGCATATTTAACAGTTGCTATTGCATCTCCTATTTTTACAATGTTTTCTTCGGGGGTGGTACTGAAGTTCTCGCCGATGATAGTAATTTCCGTGTTTTCTGTTCCGGAGCTTGGGCTGATGGAGCTAACAACAGGAGTGTAGTCTACGTAAGTAAATCTTAAGTTCTCTGTCTTTTGGGCACCTACCATTACTTCTATAATACATTCTCCTGCTTCATTTGCCGGGGCAATTACCTGTAGTTGGGTAGCTGTTACCGATGTAATAGTAGCTTTGGCATTTTTTAAATATACTTTGGCTTGATCTGTAAAATTTTCACCGATAATGGTTATCTTAGTTCCTATTTCTCCTTTTGCGGGAGAACTGGTTGTTGTTTTCAGTTGGAGAGGTGTTGATTGCGAATTTTCATCATCACCGGAGCAGCTGAACATAAGTAAGGCTGTACAAACAGCCATGAATGCTGAAGTCGTTTTCATAATAAATTTGATTAGATGAATAAAAGTGTTTATAAATACAAATTATATAGGTTGAGTAAGAACGCTCTTCACTTTTGCGAATATAAATAGCTGTGTTTTCCATTTTTCATGTTCGCATATATGGTGGCTCTTTCATTGCGAAAATAATAGAGTAAGGTCTTATTCATAAATACTTTATTTTTTTGATGTATTTATAGTAATAACGAACAGAGTAAGTTTATCCCTAGTAAGAAAGTGTTTTTTTAGATTCTTCTTTTAAGTATTTGTGTTTTTTCTTTCATTCCGGCTTGCAGCACCTTTTTCGTGCGGAGAGGAAACCATGTGGATGTTTGTCATGTCATACTTACGTTTTTGTGCTTTTATTGATCAAAAGGTTCTGGTTCTAGAATATAGGATACATGGGAAGTGAAAAAGTATGATTGGAGTTGTAGTGGTTTTCTAGTTTAAGAAAAAAAGAAGTAGCGTTGTTGGCAAATAGTCTTTTAAAGCTATTCGTAGAACTTTTGTGGCTTTGTTTATATGATATTCGACACCTTTTGTTGTCATGTTCAATAGGTCTGCTATTTCTTTGTGGGATTTATTTTCGTATCGACTCATGGCAAAAATACGTCTGGTTTGCTCCGGTAAAGTTTCTAAGGTTCTATTTACGATTTCTTGAATCTCAGCTGTGAAAATTTCATTAGGTTCAAGTTCTTCTAGAGTTGCGATTCTATTAGATAACTCCCAAGAGTAGATTTGAAAGATTTTATCGGAAGCCATTTGACGAACCTGTTGATTTCGAAGATAATCTATACATTTATGCTTCAAGACAGTCAAAACATAAGCTGGTATGTTTATGTCTGAAGGCAATCGTTCCTTGTTTTCCCAATAATACATAATTGATTCAATGACAAAGTCCTCGGCCACGGCTTCATCATGCACGTACGTAGAGGCAAAATGAATGAAGCGGCGTTGATAGTCAATGAAAAATTGGTTGAAATTGTTGGTGTAATTGTTTTTATTGAACATGCGTTTTATAGTTATGCTCTGCAAATATACACTAATTTCCTATAAACGATGTCTTATTGGCTTCTTATAGAATTAAAAAAGGTTAAGTATTACCTTTTGGCGTGAAAGAAGCTATCTGTAATGTACTTGAAATAAGGTGTTGTTGTCATTTAAACTTCGAGTTTACACTAGTTTTATAGCGGTAGAATATAGTTTTATATCTTTAATAACAATGAATAGAAATGAATTTAATGAATGAGTTTTGAGATAATAAATACTGTGCTGACTAATTTGTTGGGTCAGTTGTGTTAAGACGACCAAACTGAGTTGGAAAGTCTTTGGAAATGCTTGTGCAAATAATTATTTCAGTAAAATGTACCAAAATAGTTCCTCATTTGGATTATTTGGGTCGGTCTATTCTCTTTAAATGCACTACTTTTGCCATCAGGAAAATTAATCACTTAATAAACAATCCATGTATTATGAAAACAATTCTTAGCGCATTAGGACTTTCCCTTTTGATCTTAACGAGTTGCGGTGGACAAAAAAAGGTTGAAGTAGACTTTATTCAGGACAACATCGACAACGCAGTTGCACAAAACACGATTCAAACGGATATTATTGAAAAATCTGGTAAGATCCTGAATCCAAGAACTATCAACAAAGACGGTAGCATTTCTTACATACCTATTGATGACTGGTGTTCCGGTTTTTTCCCCGGCAGTATATGGCTCACATATAAATTGACTGGAGATCAGAAATGGTTACCATTAGCCGAAAAATACACGGAAGCCCTTGATTCGGTAAAATATCTGAAATGGCATCATGACGTAGGTTTTATGATTGGTTGCAGTTATCTGAACGGCTACCGTTTTGCAGACAAGAAAAAATATAAAGATGTAATTATTGAAACAGCTAAGTCACTTTCTACCCGTTTTCGCCCGAATGCTGGCGTTATCCAGTCATGGGATGCTGATAGAGGCTGGCAGGGAACACGTGGATGGAAATGCCCGGTGATTATTGATAATATGATGAATCTCGAACTTTTGTTTGAAGCGACAGCTTTTTCAGGAGATTCTACTTTCTATAATATTGCAGTGAAACATGCCGATACAACAATAGCTCACCACTTCCGTCCGGACAACAGCTGCTATCATGTGGTAGATTACGATCCGGAGACAGGCGAAGTGCGCAAGAGACAAACTGCGCAGGGATATGCAGACGAATCTGCCTGGGCTCGCGGACAAGCTTGGGCTCTCTATGGATATACTACCTGCTATCGCTACACGAAAGATAAGAAATACCTCGACCAGGCGCAAAAGGTGTATAACTTTATCTTTAATAATAAAAACTTGCCGGAAGATCTCGTTCCTTACTGGGATTACGATGCTCCGAATATTCCAAACGAACCGCGTGATGCTTCTGCTGCTGCTTGTACAGCTTCCGCCCTTTATGAACTGGATGGTTACCTGCCGGGTAATCATTACAAGGAAACTGCTGATAAGATTATGGAAAGTTTAGGCTCGCCTGTTTATCGTGCAAAGGTTGGAACAAATGGAAATTTTATCCTGATGCATTCAGTTGGCAGTATTCCTCACGGTCAGGAAATCGATGTTCCTCTGAATTATGCTGACTACTACTTCCTGGAAGGACTTATGCGTAAAAGAGACTTGGAAAAGAAATAAGGAATGAGAAATACAAAAAAATAATGAACAGTAAACAGTGAACAATGAATAATCTACGGATTCTAACGTAACATGTTTACTGTTTATTATTCAATATTTATTGTTTATTATTTCCCTCTTATCATTTACTACTAACCTGTTTTTAATCATTTATCATAAACCATCATGAATAAACCTATAAACCTTCTTGTAGGAGGCTTGACGCTGTTTGCCGCACAAGGTTGCAAGGCTCCGAAGCAAGCGTCCCAACAAGCGGAGCATCCTAATATAATCTATGTATTTCCCGATCAATACCGTAACCAGGCGATGGGCTTCTGGAGCCAGGACGGATTTCGGGATAAAGTAAACTTTGAAGGAGACCCCGTGCATACTCCTAATCTGGATGCCTTTGCACGTGAATCTATGGTCTTGTCGTCTGCACAGAGTAACTGTCCGTTGAGCAGCCCTCATCGTGGAATGTTACTGACCGGTATGTATCCGAACAAAAGCGGTGTACCATTGAATTGCAATTCTACACGTCCGATCAGTTCCTTACGCGAGGATGCGGAATGTATCGGCGATGTGTTCAGCAAAGCAGGTTATGACTGTGCTTATTTTGGTAAACTTCACGCTGACTTCCCGACTCCGAACGATCCCGAACATCCGGGACAGTATGTGGAAGAAAAACGTCCGGCATGGGATGCCTATACACCGAAAGAACGCCGGCACGGCTTTAACTACTGGTATTCTTACGGAACATTTGACGAACACAAGAACCCGCATTATTGGGATACGGATGGTAAGAGACACGATCCGAAGGAATGGTCACCTTTGCACGAATCAGGCAAAGTCATTTCTTATCTGAAAAATGACGGTAACGTACGTGATACCAAGAAACCTTTCTTCATAATGGTGGGCATGAATCCTCCTCACAGCCCGTATCGCTCCTTGAATGACTGTGAAGAGCAGGATTTTAATCTTTATAAAGATCAGCCTCTGGATAGTCTGTTGATTCGTCCGAATGTCGATTTGAAGATGAAGAAAGCGGAGTCTGCACGTTATTATTTCGCTTCCGTTACCGGAGTAGACCGTGCTTTCGGACAGATTTTGACGACATTGAAAGAATTGGGATTGGATAAGAATACAGTCGTAATCTTTGCTTCCGATCATGGTGAGACGATGTGTAGCCAGCGCACTGATGATCCGAAGAATTCCCCTTATTCTGAATCCATGAATATTCCGTTCCTGGTTCGTTTTCCCGGTAAGATTCAGCCGAGGGTAGATGATTTATTGCTCTCCGCTCCTGATATTATGCCTACGGTGCTTGGCTTGTGCGGACTGGGTGATTCTATTCCGGCGGAAGTGCAGGGACGTAATTTCGCTCCTCTTTTCTTCGATGAAAAGGCTGAAATTGTTCGTCCTACAGGTGCACTGTATATTCAGAATGTAGATGGCGATAAAGATGAAAATGGATTGGTGCAGACTTACTTCCCTTCTTCAAGAGGTATCAAGACGGCTCAATATACATTGGCGTTATATATCGACCGTGATACGAAGCAATTGAAGAAAAGCCTCTTATTCGATGATGTAAAAGATCCATATCAACTGCATAACCTGCCTTTGGAAGAAAATAAGGAGATTGTGGCACAACTTTGCGGTGAAATGGGAGCTATGTTGAAGGAAATTAATGATCCTTGGTATACGGAAAAGATTCTGTCGGATCGGATTCCTTATTAGCGATTAGTAATTTATAAAACGCTGATTAACTCAAATAAGTGCCAATTTTAGGAGTAAATCTCTGCGACAATAATAGGTGTTAATCCGCATCCGCGTTTAAATTGAAAATAGTAATGAAAAACAGTTGTTTTATAGTATTATTCCTTTTGGGAATCATTCCTTCAGCTTTCGCTCAACTCATCGGATTTGAAGAAGAAGTGCCCGAAGCATTTACAGTTTCCGGAAAGGGAGAAGTGAAAATCTCTTCTCTTTTTTACAAAGAGGGTGAAAGTAGTCTGGAATGGGACTTTCAGCCCGGTTCTACGCTGGATGTTCAAATTGCTCCTTTATCGTTGAATACGAGAAACGAGAAGCAGTTCGGCATTACCTTGTGGATTTATAATGAGAAACCACAGCAGGATTCTATTCGTTTTGAGTTTCTGAATAAGGAGGGAGAAGTCTCTTATTGGTTCTCTTATCGTTTGCAGGCAGCAGGTTGGCGGGCTTGCTGGATCTCTTTTGAGTATATGCAGGGCGACAAGAAAGATAAGAAGATTGTAGCCTATCGACTGGTTGCCCCGCAACGGAAGGGGCGTATCTTTCTTGACCGTCTGATTTTCCCGGAAAAGAAAATGAATCTTCGTACCACTCCCGACCAGCAGTTGCCTACCAATAATGGGCTGTCTAATCGTGACCTGTGGCATTGGTGTCTCGTGTGGAAATGGGAACAACAGTCGTATGATATTCCTCTGCCTTCTAAATTGACAAGCGAGCAAAAGAAGGCGTTGAAGACTATCGAACAACGTTTGACTGACTTTCTGGAAGTGAAAAAGGCTCCGCAAGGACCGATTAATGCTGCCTATAAAACATTTGAGAAAGCGGCTATCAGTCCATCCATCGCCGGAACGGGATTTATAGGAACTCCGATTGTCACTCCTGATGAACAGGACAAGAAGAAAGGAGAAATGTCATGGAACGATATTGAAACGATGCTTTCCGGTTTTGCCTATGATGCTTGTTATAACCAGAACGAAACATCAAAGAAAAACTACTTTACCGTATTCGACTATGCTATCGATCAGGGATTTGCCTATGGTAGCGGTATGGGCACCAATCATCATTATGGTTATCAGGTACGTAAGATATATACAACTGCCTGGCTGATGCGTGATGCTATCTACAAACATCCTCATCGGGATGCTTATCTCTCCACATTGCGTTTTTGGGCGGCTCTACAAGAAACTCGTCAGCCATGCTCTCCAACACGTGATGAATTGTTGGATTCCTGGCATACGTTATTGATGGCGAAATTTATTTCCGCTATGATGTTTCCCGATGCAAGAGAACAGGCGCAAGCGTTGAGCGGATTATCACGTTGGCTATCTTCTTCTTTGCGTTATACTCCGGGAACGATCGGTGGTATAAAGGTAGACGGTACGACTTTCCATCATGGCGGTTTCTATCCGGGATATACCACTGGAGTACTTGCGACTGTAGGAGAATATATTGCATTTACCAATGGTACAAGTTTTGAACTGACCGAAGATGCGCGCAAACACATGAAATCAGCCTTTATTGCTATGCGCAATTATTGCAATTTCTATGAATGGGGCATCGGAATCAGTGGCCGTCATCCTTTTGGAGGAAAGATGGGAAGCGATGATATCGAAGCATTTGCCAATATCGCTTTATCCGGCGATTTGTCCGGTCAGGGAAATACGTTTGATCGTGGTCTGGCTGCCGACTATTTACGTCTGATACGCAACGGTGATACTCCGAATGCGCGTTTCTTCAAGAAGGAAGGTATTCAACCGGCACAGGCTCCACAGGGATTCTTCGTTTACAACTATGGTTCGGCAGGTATTTTCCGTCGTGCGGACTGGATGGTGACATTGAAAGGGTATACCACTGACGTATGGGGCTCTGAAATTTATACGAAAGATAACCGTTACGGACGTTATCAGAGTTATGGCTCCGTGCAGATTATAGGGAAAGGAAATCCCGTGTCACGTGCCGGAAGCGGCTTTGTGCAGGAGGGATGGGACTGGAACCGTTTACCGGGTACAACTACCATCCATTTGCCTTTTGACTTGCTTGATAGCCCATTGAAAGGAACGACTATGGCACGCTCCAAAGAGAATTTCTCCGGAAGTAGTTCTTTAGATGGTAAAAATGGAATGTTCGCTATGAAATTGGCAGAACGGGATTATGAGAACTTCACACCGGACTTTGTGGCCCGTAAATCCGTTTTCTGTTTTGATAACCGGATGGTTTGCCTGGGAACAGGTATTGCGAACTCCAATGCGGATTATCCTACGGAAACGACTCTTTTCCAGACAAAATATAATGGTAAGGAGCCCAAAGTAGGAGAGGATAGCTATTGGCTTCATGATGGTTATGACAATTATTATCATGTAGTGGACGGAACCGTTCGTTCACAGGTGGCAGAACAGGAATCACGGCACGAAAAGATACGTGAAGTAACCAAAGGAAAATTCTCTTCTGCCTGGATAGAACATGGCAAGGCACCGAAAGAGGGAACTTATGAATATATGGTATTGATACAGCCTTCTGCTTCCGATCTCGACGAACTGCGCAAAACTCCTGCATACGAGGTGTTGCAACGGGATCAGACTGCTCACGTTGTTTATGATAAAAAGACTGGTATCACGGCGTATGCTGCTTTTGAAGCTTATCAGCCTGCCACTGATAAAGTGTTCGTGGCTATTCCTGCGGAAACAATGGTGATGTATGCAAAGGAATCTGATAAGGGGATCCGTTTAAGCGTCTGTGATCCGAATCTGAATATAGAAGAGAAGACGTATACAACGAAAGAACCCAGCCGTCCTATTACTAAGGAGATACGGCTTAAAGGACATTGGAGATTGACAAGCCCGATGGAAAATGTCCGGTTGGAACAGCAGGGAGACCAGACCGTACTGACGGTAACTTGTCAGCATGGACAGCCGGTTGAAATGCTCATGGAAAATAAATAATTAGTGAATAAGATAAGAGAAAACAAGAATTTAAAGAGAGGGTATTAGTTATAATGTTTCTATGAAAAAAGAGAAGACCGGTTCGTGGTGAGCCGGTCTTCTTTGTATGTACAAGGTGCGTTGAGCACTTTCTTTTCTTGTTACTTATTCAGTCTCCATTCGAAACCGTCTTTGGTATCTTTGATTTCAAATCCGAGTGCTGTCAGTGTGTTGCGGATCTCATCGGAAGTAGCCCAGTCTTTGTTGGCTTTCGCTTTCATACGTTGTTCCAGTAGCATATCTACTACCTTGCCGTAAGCTGCTTCACGACCATCTGAAGAGCCTTTTTCTTCTTTCAATCCCATGATGTCGAAACTGAACAGATGGAATGTTTCTTTCAGGTCTTTCAGGTCTTCGGCGGAGATGGTGGCATTGCCGGCAATGATATTGTTTATAATGCGGGCGCCTTCGAAAAGCTGTGCGATGACAATCGGTGTATTCAAGTCGTCATTCATTGCTTCGTAGCATTTAGCGCGCAGTTCTTTCACGTTGATTCCCTCTGAAGTTGCCGATGAGGAAGTTATCTTATCCAATGCGTCAATGGCTTCCATTAGACGTTGCAGACCCTTTTCGGATGCTTGCAGTGCTTCATTGCTAAAGTCTACCGTGCTGCGGTAATGAGCTTGCAGGATGAAGAAACGGATTGTCATTGGTGTGTAGGCTTGCGCTAGCAGCTTATGAGTACCGGTGAAGAATTCGTCCAGCGTGATGAAGTTGCCAAGTGATTTACCCATCTTGGTTCCGTTGATGGTAATCATGTTGTTGTGCATCCAGTAGTGAACCATGTCATCGCCTTGTGAGGCTACCGATTGTGCGATTTCACATTCGTGGTGAGGGAAAATCAAGTCCATTCCTCCTCCGTGAATATCGAAGTGTTCACCCAGGTATTTGCGTCCCATAGCGGTACATTCGGCGTGCCATCCGGGGAAACCGTCGCTCCATGGAGACGGCCAGCGCATGATATGTTCAGGTTGTGCCTTTTTCCAAAGGGCGAAGTCGGCGGGATTGCGTTTTTCGCTTTGTCCGTCGAGGTCACGGGTGGTATTTAATACGTCGTCCAGATTACGTCCGGAAAGTTTTCCGTAGTGGTAATCTTTATTGTATTTGGCTACATCGAAGTAGACGGAGCCTTCGCTTTCATAGGCGTATCCGGCATCCAAAATCTTCTGTACCAGTTGGATTTGTTCAATGATATGTCCTGAAGCATGTGGCTCAATGCTTGGAGAAAGTACATTCAACGCTTCCATTGCTTTATGATAACGGTTCAGGAAATATTGAACAACTTCCATTGGTTCCAACTCTTCCAGACGTGCTTTCTTGGCAATCTTGTCTTCTCCGTCATCGGCATCGTGTTCCAGATGACCTACGTCGGTAATATTTCGTACGTAGCGTACTTTATATCCTAGGTGGGTGAGATAGCGGAATAACACATCGAAGGTTATAGCCGGACGGGCGTGTCCTAAATGGGCATCTCCGTAAACAGTCGGTCCACACACATACATGCCTACATGAGGTGCATGAAGCGGTACAAACAACTCTTTCTTTCTATCTAAGGTGTTGTAAATGGTAAGTTGATGTTCCATAACATTTTATATTTGTTTTATTGGAACCGCAAAGTTAGTATAAAATCTGAATATGCGCCCTATCTTTAATCGGTTGATTTTAAGTGTCGGGTCGTTTTTACCAGTAATGTGATTTGTTTCCCGGTATGAAACTAACAGTTTCACACCGAGGAACCAATAGTTTCATTCCTTGAAACCAAAGGTTTCTCACCGAGAAACTAAAACTCTGCCGGCATGTCAGTAGATGTTTGGCTATTGTTGATTGCAAAACTTATTGATTGCTTCTGCTACACCATCCTCTTCGTTATTCAGGGTGATGTAATCTGCTGCTTTCTTTACAGGTTCTTGAGCATTTCCCATGGCAATCCCCAGTCCTGCAAACTTAATCATGGATAGGTCATTATAGCCATCACCTATGGCTATAACTTCTTCACGTGCTACTCCTATTTCTTTTAACAGGACGGCCAAAGAAAGGGCCTTGTCGATACCTTGCGGGACTAATTCGAGAAAATAGGGTTCTGAACGGAAAACATTAATGCGACCTTGCAGCCGGAGACAAAGTTCGGCTTCAAGTGGAATCAGTTTATCGGAATCTCCTACGATGAGGCATTTGGCTACGGGAAGTGTGATGTCTGTCAGGAAGTCATTTGTCTCCCGAACTGCCATTTTATTGAGAAAGGCCTCTTTTAATACGTATGGATCTTGAGAGTTTTCGGTTATTATCTCTGCTCCGTCATAGGTTAATATACTTAGTTGATGGGTACGGGCACATTCGTAAAGCACCGGAACAACTTCATTAGGCAACACATTCTCATATACCATCTCCTGTGTTTCCCAATTAATGATTTCTCCTCCGTTATAGGACAGGATGAATCCACCGAATTCATTCATACGTAACTCATTAGCTAATGGCACAATACCATAAGTAGGTCGCCCGGAAGCTAATACCAGTCGTATTCCTTGCTCTTGCATACGTATCAGAATTTCCCTGTTGCGGGGAGTGATTTCCTTTTTAGAGTTGGTGAGTGTGCCGTCAAGATCGAGCACGATAAGTTTGTATTTCATGTAGGGTTGTTTTGGATGCAAAGATAAATTAAAAAAGTTTTTCTGCAAGGTAGTGGGTGAAAAGATGTGGTTTTAGCTGAAATTGCACTGTGAAAGTGCAATATACAAAAAAGGATACCTGTAGGGCATCCTTTTTTGTATTGAGAAACGTGAGTTTATAGTTTATTGGTTAATAGTAGACCCGAATCCTGTATATGCATTGTCTGGTATAAAGATGCCTTTATCCAAATCCATTGAAGTGAACGGACTATTTGTCAGGCGAAGTAATTGTTCTTCGATTGGGTTGGTAGGCTTAACTGTTGCGCCAAAACTATTCCATTTATTTGTTTCGGTAAGTCCATATGCTATATTATCTTTCACATCGAATTCTGGAGTACTTTCTTTTTTATAAATACCACACATTGTAGCGTCACTACTCATATTGGGATCTGCATAGAAAATATTTTTCGAAATCGTAATTTTTTTAGTATCATAAAATTTTAGATGATAGTTCTTTCCTACATAGTTTACAATGGTATTATTACAGAAAGATACCTCTATTTGTTGCTGATCGGGACTTTGTACAGTATTGTTATTCCATGAAAGAATCTGTCCAATAACAGATGTTTTATTGTATACAATGTTATTTTCAAAAGTAAACATTTGCATTGCATCTAAGTGTGTTGTATTGTAAATATTGAATATTAGAACACCATCTGCTGTAGTATTTAATTGGAAACGTGAATTCTTTGCATAAATATTCTTGATTGTATAAGCTGCTACATTGTTATAATAAAAGTTCTTTTGAATATTAGTTATTTCACAGTCTTCGAGTACAAAGTCTTCAAAATCTGCAGTAGCATCTGCATTACAGAACATATACTTATTATTACCTCCACTAGCATCTATTTTAGTTAGGTCTAATTGTATATTTTTGAATATCAATTTACCAGATTTGAGTTTCCACAAAAGCTCTGGTTTTAGTATAGGTTTACTGTCGCTATATCTTCCGATTATAACAACTGTTCCTGTGATTTCAGCAATGGATGGTGTGTTAAAATCATAAACTCCTTTTTCCAAGAAAATAACAGTTTGTTCTGTCTTTTGATGGATTAAGTTTCTGATATTAGAAGCACTCTCATCAGAGCCATCTAATAATATAGCTTCATTTGCTCCTTTTGTTATAGAAACATTTCCAATAGTAATATTCCCATTTGTATTATACTCTGTGTAAAAGTCTTTGGATTGTGGGGTATCTACAACTTTAACTTGAATCTTTGCAATCATAGCATACTTTCCACTTGTTGCCAATACCGCAATATCAGTACTGTTATCAGCTGTTGCACGAGTCATCATCTTTGCGCTTGATGCAGGGGCAGTAACAACCAATACATTTTCTTTTCCAGCTTCCTTAGAGAATTTAGCACTCCATCCTTCGGGAGCAGTAATCATTGTGTTTTCTACTCCTCTCACGGTCATGGTAAACTCTTTCACTTCACCTGCCGAAAACTCCTGTACTTGTTTTAAATCTTCGGCTGCAAAACTACATTCGAAATCACGAACGATAGGGATACGTATGGTTGGAGCATCCTCACCTGCAAGTACTAAGACCAGTTCGTTGTTTTCTACTGTTACACTCTTGAAGTTTTTGTCTTCTGTTGGAGCAGAACCGTCACCGGTTGCACTGACTTTGTCATTAGTTCCTTCTTTGTATATATAACTATAATTCTTTCCTCCGTCATAGCTAACCTGCCAGTAACCTTCACTATCTACATTGAATGTAGGAGTCTTGCCACTCTCTCCATTAGCTTTCACAGGTTGTCCGTTTACAGTCAGACGTTCCGGAGTTTCATTTTTGTTATAAAGAACAGTCCAGTAGCCTTCTGAATCGATACCGATAATAGGACATAACAGGTTATTATCGTTTTTCATATATAGATTTACTGTCTTTCCATTGCTCAAAGTGAGTGTGTAAGAATCAGACTTTTCCTCTATATTAGTAATAAATGTTCCTTCATTATAAAGTTCGCGAAGAGCTTCAGTATTACTATTTATATCACGTACTTGTGTTTCGAGTGCGGTAACGCGCTTTTTCAGTGCGTCTACATCATCTTCCAAATCGTCAATGTTGGTACATGCTACCAGGCATACAGCCAATAACATGAACATACTCCATACTTTTTTCATGATTATATTGTTTTAAAGTTATTATTTTAAAGAGGATAGCCAGGAGGGAACATATCCCAAACGTTTACGTAATTGAGCCTCATAGAGTGAATATGGTTCCACAGCAGTTCCGTTGCTTTCGAGTCGCTTCATTTGAGTATCATCAAAATCTAAAGGACTTCCATGGAAACCGACAATGATAGGAGGCATAAATTTCCACCAAAAGCCGTTACCATCCCACCAGGTAAATTTACCTCCTGTATCGATGTCCTGGTCTGTTTGTGCATTTGTTGCGTAGAAATTCCATATTGTCAGATTCTCCATATGATTAGGCATTTGGGCAGAGTCTCCTCCTTGTCTCCAATGCATGAAACCACCGGAACAGCAGTCGATTAGTGTTGCACGTGGCTGTGTGGCATGTGATTCAAAGCAAGAATCATCTCCCCATCTAACATTCCATATTACAGCACCCATACTTTGCTTTGAAACACCGCAAGCGTGATATTGTCCAACGTTCGTTTTATATTCCATCAATGTGCTTTCACCTTCTCCTTTTCTAAGTGTGTAGCCATTGCTGTTTTCAGTTACTTTTCCAATAAAGATACGGGAAGAAGCCTGTGAACGGATAGAGGCGTGTCCACGATTACCGCCAATAGTGATGTCATAAGCAGAACAGTTGGCAGAACTTGTGATTGACATGGCTTCACTAACACTCTCAAAATTAACCCGGCGCATCCACGAATTGGTTAGACGCACAAAATCGATGAGTTTAAAACCACCATCGTCAATGTCAGAGCCGTGATGAATGAACTTCTCTTTGGCATGTCCTTTGAATGTAAGATCTTCTACACCAACATTGGCATAGTTTGCAAACTTGTGTACTTTCCATCCCCAGTCTTTATTGATGGCATGCATGATAGGCTCTTTGAGGATAACATTGTTACCGTTGATTTTCTCAATCTGATGATATTCGTATATCTGAATCCCTTTTGTCTTGATATTGGGAGTACCGCCTTGCTGTATCTTAATATCTTCCCATTTGTGTGGATATAATTCGGAGTTAATTACATTGTCATCCGTATTTTCCAATACAAGGCATATCCAACTTCCTCCGCTTACTCCTGTTAAACTAGCCGTTATGGTTTTGCTGCCTATCGGAGCATCTTCGGTGATGGTACCGACAGGATCTCCCAATCCTGTATTGTGTTTGAACTCCATCATGACGGGAGCATTCCACATCTCTTCGGTTGGTTTGGGAGAATTATTGGCAGCGGTCATTTCGAGTGTCGTTTTATTTTTTCCGGCTCCTTTTAAAACAATATCACTCATCGATATACGAATCCTACGATCTTTAGAATACTCATCTTGCAGGATATAGTTTCCTTCGGGAAAGTAGATAATAGCTTTAGCATTTTCTTTGATATATCGGTCGGTCATATTGTTGTCTTCTTGCTTTGTTTGACTCGCTATTTCTTCCAAGACCTTCATGAAAGCTGCTCTGTCAGATTTGCCATCGTTGGGGATAGCTCCATATTTGGGATCTGTAACATCGTATACTTTATATCCTTGCGCTGTTAGCGTTTCTATTTCGGGAGGAGCCATTTCTCCATACTTATATCCGGCGTATGAAAAGTCTAATAACACATTCTGTTGGTCAGCGTTAACAAACTGCTGCCAGGCTTCTGCTCCGGCTTCGCTGGAAAGTTGTTTAACTTCAATAGATACAATACGGATATAATTCTTTGATGAAGTCAGTACAATTTTAATAGTTTCTTCCACATCCTTTGTCGCAGTTGCTTGTGGTGTGATAGTTAACAAGTTCTCGGACAAAAGAACATTCCATCCTTTAGGAGCTTGTACTACGGCTTGCTGTACGTCATTCTGTTCTACTTTATATTCCTTATGATTCTCATTGGGGGCGAAAACCTGCACAGCTTGTTCGCTGTCGGCATCATTGAGACCATAAATTATCAGTCCAAAGGTGTCATCTACCGGAAAGGTATATGTTTTTCCTCCATCGGATAATGTGAATGAGAAAGTGTGGTTTGCTTCATTATATTCTACCTTACTGAATATACTGGTTCCTCCCTGACTTCCACCTTCGGCCTTAGTTCCTAAGCTTGTATACGTTTGTCCATTATCGTAGCTCACTTGCCAATATCCACTGGAGGATACGCTGATTAATGGAGTTGCCACCACATTGCCTTCTTCATCACGGGGCCATGCTGATACTTTCTCTCCATCGGCTCCTGGCAGATATTTGAAATCGGTATCACTACTTGTTTTATATATCCAGTAGCCTTCTTCATCTACGGAAAATTCTGGGACAGACGCCTGTACCGCTTCACTTTCCATGACTTTAATGCTTGTTCCGTCACTAAGTTCCAGCAAATATCCCAGACCATCTTTAGTCGGAGTAATTCCGATAATGACTTTGTTTTTTTGCATAAGGGCTTGCAGACTGGCAAATGAAGTATTCAGTCCTTCCGTTGCTTTTTCCAAAGCAGCGACACGATCTTTCAGAGAATTGATGTCTGCTTCCAGGTCATCTGTTTTCTGGCACGATTGCATGATTGCCAACATGCTGCAAATACCAAATAGTAATAGGTAGGTAATGCTCCTGTTTTTCATACGTTTATTATTTCGGGTTATTTATAATTTTCACAATGGCAAAGATAACCGGATAAAATAAGAGTATATGGATAAAAAAATTCAGGAATACGATGAAATAATACATTTTACACGCCTCTGTGATAGATTGCGACTTTATGTATTATTAGAGCAGGTCTACCCATTGCTCGTTGCTTAACATTGGTAATGGCTCACTATCGGCAACAAATGTTTCTGCCAGTTTCCGTTTCTCATCTTGTAGGTGAAGAATCTTTTCTTCGATACTGTTTTGGGTAATGAAGCGGTAAGCAATCACTTGCTTGTCCTGTCCGATACGATGGGCGCGGGCGATTGCTTGCGATTCGGCGGCGGGATTCCACCAGGGATCTATGATAAATACATAGTCGGCTTGAGTCAGATTAAGTCCCACGCCTCCTGCTTTTAGTGAAATCAGGAATGCCTGGACGTCTTTTTGATCGGTGAAATGGGCGATTTCGGAAGGACGGTTGTTGGTCGATCCTGTTAATAAGGCATATTTCCAGCCCCGTTCGTGGAAAGCTTCAGCGAGCACCTCCAGATGTCTGACGAATGAGGAGAAAATTAAAACTTTGTGGCCTTCGCTCTGTAGCGTATCGAATGTTTCGATTATCTGTGCCGTTTTTCCGGATGTTCCGGTATAGTCGGGAAGGATAAGTTGCGGGTGGCAAGATAGTTGTCGTAAACGTAAGATGCCATTTAATACACTAAACGAATGAAGCCTGTCGGTACTTTGAGGATGCTGAAGAAGGATGTTACGCAGGCTGTTTTTCTCCTGTTCGTAACAAGTATTCTGTTCTTCAGTCATGTCGCAGTAGATGGTCTCTTCGGTAAGTGCCGGAAGTTCCGGAGCTACCTCTTTCTTACTTCTACGGAGGATAAATGGGGCTGTCAGTTGTTGCAATAATACTTTTGCGCGGGCATTCCCCTGACGAATCGGCATTATAAACTGCTTTTGGAAAGCACTTTCCGTACCCAGTAAGTCTGGTTGTATAAAGTGAAATTGAGCCCACAGGTCCTTTAATGAGTTTTCGATGGGAGTACCTGTAAGCACAAGTCGGTGTTTACTTTGTAGTCGAATGGCTGACCGGAAGGTGAGCGATTCACTATTTTTGATATTCTGGCTTTCATCGAGCACGATGTATTCGAAACGGTATGAGCAGAGTATATCAATGTTATTCCTCATCATGCCATACGTCGTAAAGATCAAGTGAAAATGACCGAAGAATTTTTCCGGTTGTTCCTTGTCTATGGCCACGGTGTTGTTGTATTCCGCCATCGAGAGTGCTGTAAAGCGTTTGGCTTCCCGTCGCCAGTTATGAAGTAGCGATGTGGGGACAACGATCAGGGTAGCCGGTTGCCTGGGGGTAGATGGCTTATATATATACTGTAATAGGGTAAGAGTTTGAAGTGTCTTTCCAAGTCCCATGTCATCTGCCAGGCATCCGCCAAATCCTTGTTTATGCAAATGTACCATCCATGAGAATCCTTTCTGCTGATAGGGACGTAACGTTGCTTTGAGGTTTTTGGGTACGGCAACATTTTGTATCTGTTGCTTCACCGGAAATTTCTTTAATTCCTCTTCACCTAAGGCGGTCTGTGCAGCGCCCACAAATGTATGTTTCAAGCGGATTCCTTTTTCCGTTTGAATTCCCATCTCTAGTAAATTGGCATATTTGCTGAACCATTCCTCTGGCAGGAGAATCATGCGGCCATCAGGTAACAGATACTCTCTCTTTTCCTCCAGGATGTGTTTGCGGAAACGTGAAAAAGGAATACGCAGATTACCGATAACAACGGTGATGTGTAATTCAAACCAGTCGACCTCATCATCGCAACTTTGCTCGATGCGTATCTCGTCCAGGCAATAAGGTGTGTTTCCCATATTGCTGGTGAGGTGGAAGGACTGCTGCAACATCTCCCGATGACTGTTGATCCATTCGCCAATCGTTTTCTCCGGAGCTTCAGGGGATAGGCTGAAATGTGTATCATTGAGTTGTTGCAGGCCTGCATCCGTTAAGAGCTGAACGGCTTGTTCTTCAGCAGTGATGTTCCGGCGAAAAAAGAAGATTCCACCGGATGTTTTCCGATAAACGATTTTCTTCATTTCAAGGGCACTATCCGGTGTAAATGTCTGATCTCCATAACGGAAACCAAGCTGCAATGCTTGTCCGTTGTACGTGCTGTCTTCGAATGAGAGAATTGCTTCACAGGGGCATTTCTCTTCCGTCATATTCAAACCGTGAGTCTCGATTTCATGATAACGAGCAATCGGGATAACAATGTTATCTATGTATTTTTCAATTTGGGAAGCGTCTACGCTGATCGATCTTTTTTTTGTAAAAGGTAAGATGCGTGCGCTTTCAATGTGCGGAAAGAAGTATAGTTCCATTCCCAATAATAGCGTGGCTGGTGCGGAAGTCAGTACAACCACAGGTTTCAACTCGCTCAAAGAGAATGGCTGTCCTTCATAATAGCACTGCAATTGATAACGGAACGTTTTATTGTCAACATGAAACGTTACGAGAATTTCTACATTATGCGAATTTATGTGATAGGCATGATGGGCGTATAGTATTTTACTGCCGGCTTGTTTCTGATAAAAAGGCAGTCCATTGTCGCGTATCAGTGCCAGCATCTCCAACAGCTTCTTTTCGATAGACGGACGGATATCATTTTTAATTCGTTCCGGATCTTCGGATAACTTATGTAGAAAACGTGATACTGTTTTTTCGCGGGAGTAAACGCTCATAAGATGCTTCTCTGTATAATAAGAGGCGATATGAATAGCCTGTCTTTCTGCCTCACTCATCTTGCTCATAGCTTCGGGAGAGGCGTGAAATGCTTGTTCTACTAATTGCAAGGTACCATCGTCCAGCCTTTCCGCAATATAGGGAATCAGCAATATGCCGAGTATCGGATGTTCTGTGAAAACGATTATGACTTGTCCGTTAGTTGGTCTCTCTTTCATTCTCTTTTAGGCTTTAACAGACAAAGATACGGGAAAATACTTAATTTTGCAGCATGATGGAGGAAAACAAACGAGTATTGCTTGGAATGAGCGGCGGTACAGACAGTTCTGTTGCTGCTATGCGATTGCTGGAAGCCGGTTATGAAGTAATCGGAGTAACCTTTCGTTTTTATGAATTGAATGGCTCGACAGAGTATCTGGAAGATGCCCGTAATCTGGCAGAACGTTTAGGAATACGGCATATAACATACGATGCCCGTGAAATATTCAATAAGCAGATTATTGACTATTTTGTGCAGGAGTATCTGGCAGGACGGACTCCGGTCCCTTGTACATTGTGTAATAATTACCTGAAATGGCCTCTGCTTGCTAAAATTGCCGATGAAATGGGTGTTTTCTATATCGCTACCGGACACTATGCACAGAATATACAACTAAATAACACCTTTTATATAACATACGCTGCCGACTCGGATAAGGATCAAACCTTCTTTCTATGGGGATTGAAACAAGATATTCTTTGCAGGATGCTGTTGCCGATGGGGGATATTACGAAAGTGGAAGCCCGTGCCTGGGCTGCGGAACATGGGTTCCGGAAGGTGGCAACTAAAAAGGACAGTATAGGCGTTTGTTTTTGCCCAATGGACTATCGGACTTTTCTGAGAAACTGGTTGGCTCAAAATAGTGCGGCATTGGCAGGGGAAGAGCAGATGATGGAGGAGGATCAAGCATTGGTTGAAGATTGTCAGAGATTGACTGGAAGCAATCAGGTAGGACTCAATAAAGTGAAACGGGGAAGATTTGTCGATGAAAAGGGAGATTTTATTGCCTGGCATGAGGGCTATCCTTTTTATACCATTGGACAGAGACGTGGCTTAGGCATTCATTTGAACCGTCCCGTATTTGTGAAAGAGATTAATCCTGAAAAGAACGAAGTAGTATTAGCTTCTCTTTCTGCTCTGGAGAAAACAGAAATGTGGTTGAAAGACTGGAATCTTGTCAATCAGGAGCGTACTTTAGGGCATTCTGACATCATTGTGAAAATACGGTATCGCAAACAGGAAAACCATGCTACGATTACCATTACACCGGATCATCTACTACATGTGCAACTTCATGAGCCTTTAACCGCCATTGCTCCGGGACAAGCTGCCGCATTCTATAAAGATGGTTTATTATTGGGAGGAGGGATAATAATCAACGCCCGGTAATCTTTATATAGGAAAGATGAACGCTCTGACGAGAGTGTGTCAAAACAAAATTTAGCTTGCTAGCCGACATAACTAAGGCATGGATTATGCGAATTACATGGATAAGGTTTATTCTCTTTCCGTGTTTATCCGTGTAATCCGTGCCTGGAAGAAATTGGAGAGGTGCTTCGAAACGCTCTCCTTGTACAAGCAATCTCTGTAATAAGGATAACTTGTGTCGGTTATGTCTTGGTTTTTGGTTATTCTTCCGAAGGAATACTGTCATTCAGCGCTAACATTGTTTCTATATATTCGCGCGTATTACTTAATCTGGGGACTTTGTGTTGTCCTCCCAGCTTTCCTTTCTGTGCCAGCCAATCATGGAATAATCCCTCACGGGCAACGATCACTTCCAATGGTTGCAAAGCTATGTCTTTCCATCGTTTCGCCTCATAATCGGAGTTAACTTCCTTCAGTGTGGCATCAAGTATCGCTGCAAATTTTTCTACTGAATCCGGCATCTTAGCGAACTCTATTAACCACTGGTGCCGGCATTTGGCATTCTCATCCATAAACACAGGTGCCGCGGTGTATTCACTAACTTGTGCTCCGGTTTCGGCACAAGCCTTTGCCAATCCTTTTTCAGCGTTATCGACAATCAGTTCTTCGCCAAATGCGTTGATGAAATGCTTTGTTCTTCCTGTGATGACAAACTTATAGGGATTCTTGCTGGTAAACTTCACTGTATCCCCAATCATGTATCTCCATAAGCCGCAAGAAGTAGAAATAACCATTGCATAGTTCTTGTTGAGCTCGACTTCTTCAAGGCAATAAGCTCGTGGACTCTCTTTTCCTACTTCCTCCAGCGGAACAAATTCGTAGAAGATTCCGTAGTCGATCATTAATAACATGGCAGGATCAGAGAGGTCGTTTTGAGTTCCAAAATATCCTTCCGAAGCATTATAAGTCTCTACATAATGCATCTTCGGTGTTTGAATCACCTGCTTGTATTGCTCACGATAAGGAGTGAAAGCCACTCCACCGTGGAAGAAAACTTCCAGGTTGGGCCATACTTCTTCCAAAGCCTGTTTTCCTGTCTTTTCAAGAACACGTTTGATAAGTACCAGCATCCACGACGGTACGCCGGACAAGCTTGTCACATTTACCGGAATAGTGCTGTTGGCGATTGCTTCTATTTTGGTCTCCCATTCGCTCATCAATGCAATTTTCTTGCTAGGTACACGAATGAAATTGATAAGCGGATTCACATTCTGAATCAGAATAGCGGATAAATCTCCTACTAAACTATGGTTGGAGTTGAGGTTCGGACTATGGCTACCCCCGAGAATCAGTCCCTTGCCGGAGAAAAAATGGCTATCCGGATTGATGCGGAAATAAAGAGCTGCCGCATCTTTTCCTCCTCTGTAATGAATGTCTTCCAGTGCCTCTTTGCTGACGGGAAGGAATTTACTTTTATCATTAGTCGTTCCGGAGGATTTTGCAAACCAGCGTATCTCCGATGGCCAAAGCAGATTCTGTTCTCCGGCACGCAAACGTTCTACATAAGGTTTAATTTCTTCGTATGTTTGAATAGGAACGCGTTTTCGGAAATCTTCATAGTTACGGATAGAGGAGTAATCGTACTTTTTCCCCCATTCAGTCTGAGCGGCCTGGTGTATTAAGCGACTTAACACACGATGCTGTATCTCACTAGCCTGACTAGCATATAGGTCTATCTGTTTTAAACGGGAATCGAAAGTCTTACTAATAATTTTTGTAATATTCATTTCTGCTTTAACATAATAATGTTTAGTCGTGCAAAAGTAACTTATTTATCTTTTTTTTCTATCTTTACGACGGAAATAATCGTTAAAAATTGACGACTTTCATTGAATACCCGAGTTTTAGACTAAAAAATGCGACAATGAGAATTGGAATCTTAACATCCGGCGGGGACTGTCCCGGTATCAATGCCACCATTCGTGGCGTGTGCAAAACTGCCATCAATTATTATGGGATGGAAGTGATAGGCATTCACAGCGGTTTTCAGGGCTTGCTGACCAAAGATGTCGAATCTATTACAGACAAGTCGCTTTCCGGGCTACTGAATTTGGGCGGAACGATGTTAGGGACCTCTCGCGAGAAGCCTTTCAAAAAAGGAGGCGTTGTCTCGGATGTTGACAAACCGTCTTTAATTCTTCAGAATATCCATGAAATAGGATTGGATTGTGTCGTTTGTATCGGTGGAAATGGAACGCAGAAAACTGCAGCCAAGTTTGCTGCAATGGGAGTTAACATCGTATCTGTTCCTAAAACCATTGATAATGATATTTGGGGCACGGACATCTCTTTTGGTTTCGACTCGGCGGTAAGTATTGCTACCGATGCCATTGACCGTCTACATTCCACCGCAAGCTCTCATAAAAGGGTGATGGTAATTGAAGTGATGGGGCATAAAGCCGGTTGGATTGCTTTGTATTCCGGTATGGCAGGAGGAGGGGATGTGATTCTCGTTCCTGAAATCGCTTATAACATTAAGAATATCGGCAATACGATTCTGGAAAGACTAAAGAAAGGCAAACCTTATTCTATTGTAGTGGTAGCGGAAGGTATTCAGACTGACGGGCGTAAACGTGCTGCTGAATATATCGCGCAGGAAATTGAATATGAAACCGGTATAGAAACCCGTGAAACAGTTTTGGGGTATATCCAGCGTGGTGGTTCGCCTACTCCTTTCGATCGCAATCTTTCTACCCGCATGGGCGGGCATGCAACAGAATTGATAGCCAATGGCCAATTCGGGCGTATGGTGACTTTACAAGGAGACGATATAGCATCTATTCCTCTTGAAGAAGTTGCAGGAAAACTGAAATTGGTTACTGAAGATCACGATTTGGTGATTCAGGGTCGTCGCATGGGGATTTGCTTTGGCTAGTTGCCGGAGCTTCTGTGTCCTGCACTGTGGAAATCTCATCGACGAGGATGTTTTCTTCTGAAACATTCTCTGGTTTTATCTCGGAATTTGCATTCAGTTCGGTTTCGAGTTCATTCTCAAGCCCGGTTGCCAATTCAGTATCAGAACCTGTTGCAAGTTCAACTTCCATTTCTATTTCCGTTTCAGTAGCAGTTGCAGAATGTTGTGTTTTAATCTCCTCGATGGTTGACATAAATGTCGGTTCCTTTACTTTCTTTATAGCCATCTGGGCGGCATTCTGTTGAGATTCCTTCTTGGAATACCCCGTACCTGTTCCTGCCGGAAGTCCTTCAATACGTACTTCAGTTTGGAATACAGGGTTACTGTCATGATCGAGAAACTGCTCGATTAATTCAAAGGAAACCTCCATTTTGTTCTTTTGGCTCCACTCGATAAGCTTGGATTTGAAGTTAACCTCTTTTCGGGATATTTTATCCAGATCGATATAACGGTTAATGATCCGTTGTTCCATAAACTGTTTGCAACGTTCATATCCCTGATCCAGATAAATAGCTCCGATGAACGCCTCAAAAGCATTTCCGTACATGTAGCTGTTGTGAGAAGAGGAGCGGGTAGAATACTTGATGAGCTTATCCAGGCCGATTTCAACGGCCAACTTGTTCAACGTCTCTCGTTGTACGATCTTGGAACGTGTATTGGTCAGGAAACCTTCCCGTTTCCCTTCGAAACGTTTGTAGACAATATCTCCCACGATGGCGTCAAGGATGGCGTCACCTAAAAACTCCAGCCGTTCATTGTTGAGGGGACGTCCCTTGTCGGAGCGGACAGAAGTCGATTTGTGCAGGAGAGCCTGCTCATAAAGCTGGATATTGCGCGGGTAGAACCCGAGTATCCGGTAAAAACAAAGATAAGACTCTCTATCCTTGCGGAACAAGAGCCTTATCTTATCTATTTCGTTACGTAACACGATATTACTCTGCGTATTTCTTGAAGATAACGCACGCATTGTGACCGCCAAATCCGAATGTATTGGACAAGGCAACATTAACTTCGCGTTTCTGTGCTTTGTTGAACGTGAAATTAAGGTTATAGTCGATGTTCTCGTCGTCGTCACCTTCTTCGTGGTTGATAGTCGGAGGAACAATGCCGTTCTTAATGGCAAGGATGCTTGCAATAGATTCTACCGCACCGGCAGCTCCCAACAAGTGACCTGTCATTGATTTGGTTGAACTGATGTTCAACTCGAACGCATGATTACCGAATACCTCCTTGATTGCTTTTGCTTCTGAAATATCACCAACCGGAGTAGATGTACCGTGTACATTGATATAATCTACTTCTTTCGGATCCATTTCCGCATCTTCCAGTGCATTCATCATCACCAGTTTCGCTCCCAGACCTTCCGGATGAGAAGCAGTCAAGTGATGTGCATCTGCAGACATACCTACACCGGCAACTTCTGCATAGATTTTTGCACCACGAGCTTTAGCGTGTTCCAGTTCTTCCAGGATCAAGCAACCGCCACCTTCGCCCATAACGAAACCATCGCGGCTTGCGCTAAACGGACGTGAAGCTTTAGAAGCTTCGTCGTTGCGTGTTGACAAGGCGTGCATAGCGTTGAAACCGCCTACACCTGCCGGGAAGATCGCTGCTTCCGAACCACCGGATACAATCACATTTGCTTTACCCAAACGAATCAGGTTGAAGGCATCTGCAATAGCGTTGGTTGAAGTAGCACATGCTGAACAAGTCGCGTAGTTAGGACCATGGAAACCATACATGATAGAAATCTGTCCGGCTGCAATATCCGAAATCATCTTTGGAATGAAGAACGGATTAAACTTCGGACCCATTTCCTGACGAGTGTAGTAGTTGCCTACCTCTTCTTCAAATGTATGTATACCACCAATACCGGCGCCGAAAATAACACCGATTTTGTTCAAGTCTTCTTTCTCGACGTCAAGACCGGAATCATCTACCGCTTCTTTAGCAACAGCGATGGCATATTGAGTATACAAGTCCATCTTTCTCGCTTCTTTGCGGTCTATGTATTTCGTTGCATCGAAGTCTTTCACTTCGCATGCGAATTGGGTCTTGAATAACGACGCATCAAAATGAGTAATAGGCCCTGCTCCACTAACCCCGTTCACAATGTTTTCCCAAAATTCGGGAACGCTATTGCCAACGGGAGTAATGGCGCCAAGGCCTGTTACTACCACTCTTTTTAATTCCATATTGATGAAATCGAATTACTTAGCGTGTTCTTCGATATAAGATACAGCATCACCTACAGTACCAATCTTTTCTGCTTGGTCATCAGGAATAGAGATACCGAATTCTTTTTCGAATTCCATGATAAGTTCTACAGTGTCAAGAGAATCTGCTCCCAGGTCGTTAGTGAAGCTTGCTTCGGTTGTAACTTCTGATTCTTCTACGCCTAATTTATCAACGATAATCGCTTTTACTCTTGATGCAATTTCAGACATAACTTTAAGTTTTTAATTAATAATTAGTTTTATTTCTTTAAATTTGCGGTGCAAAGGAATGAATATTTATCGTTTTGCGCAAATATTTGACTAAATAAATGCAATGTTTTGCACATTTTTCACTGTTTTGTGCATCGAATTTGAGAGTTATGAAGAAAAACATCGCAATTTTCGCTTCCGGTTCCGGCTCTAATGCTGAGAATATTATCCGGTATTTCCAAAAAAACGATTCCGTTCAGGTTTCGTTGGTGCTTTCTAATAAGAGTGATGCCTATGTTTTGGAACGTGCGCATCGCTTGGGAGTGCCTTCTAACGTGTTTCCAAAGGAGGATTGGATAGCCGGAGATGAAATTTTGGCTATTTTGCAGGAGTACCGCATTGATTTTGTTGTGTTGGCCGGCTTCTTAGTTCGCGTGCCGGATTTGCTTTTGCATGCTTATCCCGATAAAATTATAAATATACATCCTGCTCTTCTGCCGAAGTACGGAGGCAAAGGAATGTATGGTGACCGGGTACATGAAGCAGTGGTTGCTGCTGGTGAAAAAGAAAGCGGCATCACTATACATTATATAAATGAGCATTACGATGAAGGGAATACGATTTTTCAAGCTACTTGCCCTGTTCTCCCGACCGATTCTCCGGACGATGTAGCCAAGAAAGTACATGCTTTGGAATATGAACACTTCCCGAAAATCATAAATCAAGTATTAAGTAATAAGTATTAAATATTACGTCGTGTGAATAATCGTTTGACGGAACTTTATTGACGTTTTCGGCCACTATGGTTATTACCTGATACTTAATACTTAATAATGTATGCTTTCTCTTCCCGCCGTAAAGGATAATCTCCGCGTAGGGTTTCGAATAGCTCCGGTTGATTTTTTAGCCGGTTGCTGTCTTCGGTTGGATTATACATTTGGAGGACTGCTTCTTCGTGGTTTTTTGCATGAATAATGGGGGAGACAGGTGCGGGTGCGTTAATTTCATAATCCCCTTTTATTTGGAAGAACTTGCAGATGGCATCCAATGACATACGTGTGGCGTTTGCTTTTCCATCTGCAGAGTAGCCTGCAATATGAGGAGTTCCGATAAATGCCTTTTCCAGTAGATCACGGTTGATTTCCGGTTCATGCTCCCATACGTCGATGATGGCATCCGAAATCATCCGGTTGCTCAAGGCTTTTAAAAGAGCATCAGTCTGGATGACTTCTCCTCGTGAGGTATTGATGATAACAGGCTTCCGTTTGAGTGACTGAAAGAAAACGTCATCCGCCAAGTGGAACGTTTTATACTTTCCTTCCTTATATAAAGGCACGTGAAAAGTGATGATGTCACACTCTTCCGCTATTTTCTCCAGTGAAGAGAACTGTTTTGCACCTTCTTTTTCTTCCCGTGGCAAATCATTCAATAAAATACGCATGCCAAAATCCTGGGCAACTTTAGCTACCTTACTCCCGACATTCCCTACTCCTATAATTCCAATTGTCAGTTCATTCAGTCTTTTATTCCTGACGGACTTCCATACAAGAAGCGATGATTGTATATATTGGGCGACAGAAGCGGAGTTACATCCCGGTGCATTCGTCCATTCGATGCCGGCCTGTTTGCAATACTCCGTATCAATATGATCGAAGCCTATGGTTGCGGTCGCTATGAATCTCACTCGACTACCTTCCAATAAATCCCGGTTGCAATGTGTGCGGGTACGGACAATAAGAGCGTCCGCATCTCGTACGAGTTCCGGGGTGAAATCCTTTCCCGGTGCATAAATCACCTCATCGGCTATTCTCTGAACCGCCTCTTTTATATAAGGTATTTTATTGTCGATAATAATTTTCATATACAATTCATCTTTTGTACCCACAAAGGTAACAAATAAAAAAGTAAGAAACGGTTGCTTGTCTGAAAAATATTACATAGATTTGCCCTATTATATATCTATTAGCTAGTTAAGATTATGACATTTAGTAACCTTTGCAACGAGATTTTCTGGAAATCGACAACCGATTACCATGTGACGGATAGTGTGGATGCTCCGATGAACAATCCTTACGAGTTGAAAACTATTGAGTATTATTTATATCTAAAGAACTGGATTGATGCCGTGCAATGGCATTTTGAGGATATTATCCGTGACCCGCAGATTGATCCGGTAGAAGCATTGGCCTTGAAAAGAAGAATTGATAAATCAAATCAGGACCGTACGGATCTGGTGGAATTAATTGATAGCTACTTTTTAGACAAATACAAAGAGGTAAAACCTCTCTCTGACGCAACGATCAATACGGAAAGCCCTGCATGGGCAATTGACCGCTTGTCAATTCTTGCATTGAAAATTTACCACATGCAGCAGGAGGTGGAACGTACGGACACTACTGAGGAACACCGTGCTCAATGCCAGACTAAGTTGAATATCCTGCTGGAACAACGCAAAGACCTTTCTACGGCTATTGAACAGCTGTTGGCTGATATCGAAGCCGGAAGAAAATATATGAAAGTATATAAACAGATGAAGATGTATAATGACCCGGCATTAAATCCGGTGCTTTATGCGAAAAAATAACGAATGGCGCGTATTCTCATTATTCGTTTTTCAGCTCTTGGCGATGTAGCCATGACAATCCCGGTAATACATTCGCTGGCTGTGCAATACCCGCAGCACGAAATAACAGTGTTAAGTCGTGCTGTATGGCAGCCGCTCTTTCAGGGGTTGCCTGCTAATGTGGGTTTTGTCGGAGCTGATTTAACAGGCAAACACAAGGGGCTTTGGGGCTTGAATAGCCTTTATTCGGAATTGAAAGCGATGCATTTTGATTACATTGCTGATTTTCATCATGTACTTCGTTCTAAGTATTTATGTTTGCGATTTCGTCTTGCCAATAAACCGGTAGCTTCCATTTGTAAAGGAAGGGCAGGCAAAAAGAAGCTGGTTCGCCGTCATGATAAGGTGATGGAGAATCAGAAGAGTTCTTTTCGTCGTTATGCCGATGTACTTGAGAAGCTAGGTTTACCGGTACTATTAAATTTCTCTTCTATTTATGGCGAAGGAAAAGGAAACTTTGCGGAAATAGAACCAGTCACAGGACCTAAAGAAGATCAAAAGTGGATTGGTATAGCTCCTTTTGCCAAACATGCAGGTAAGATTTATCCGTTAGAACTGCAGGAACAAGTGATAGCACATTTTGCTGCCAATCCCAAAGTAAAGGTTTTCCTCTTTGGAGGCGGTAAAAGCGAGCAGGACGTATTTGATGCATGGATTGCTAAATATCCTTCTGTTGTTTCAATGATTGGTAAACTGAATATGCGTACCGAACTGAATCTGATGAGCCATCTGGACGTGATGCTTTCAATGGACTCTGCCAATATGCATTTGGCATCTTTGGTCAATATTCCGGTTGTCTCTATTTGGGGAGCAACCCATCCCTACGCTGGTTTTATGGGCTGGAGACAATTGCCGGTCAATACCGTGCAACTCGATTTGTCATGCCGTCCCTGTTCTGTATATGGACAGAAGCCTTGCTGGCGAGGTGATTATGCCTGTTTGAGGGACATAAAGCCGGAGCAGGTCATTGCGAAAATAGAAGGGATTGTAGATTAATCCTTGTTGAAGTTCAAATTAGCAGTTTATTGAACCGAAAGAGCGTAGAATCAAATAATAATGAAAGAGATACAACGAAAGAAAAAGGTACTGATAGATCTTACGAATTATGGTAGTCTCACAGCCGGTTTCGGGCAGATTGCGGCCAACTATGCAACTGCCTTTTCGTCTATGCCGGTAGATGATCTTCATTTTGTATATTTATTGCGGCAGAAATATATGCAGGAATTTGGCCCGAATGTGACCTCTGTTCCGGTACGTCGTATCAATAAGTTTCTTCCTTTTACCCTTCCCAAAGTAGACGTATGGCATGCAGTGAATCAACAGCGCAAGTTGTTGCGTATTGCCGGTGGTACAAAGTTTATCTTTACTATACACGACTTTAATTTCTTAACAGAGAAAAAGCCCTGGAAGGCGAAAATGTATCTTCGCCGGATGCAGAATAAGGTCAATAAGGCGGCAGTCGTGACTACGATCTCTCATTATGTGGCAGATGTCATTCGGCAGCATGTAGATTTGAAAGGGAAGGAGATCCGGGTTATCTATAATGGAGTGGAGAGAATCGACACATTAGAAGGAACAAAGCCGTCGTTTGCTACAGGGCGTCCTTTCTTTTTTACAATTGGACAAATCCGTAGAAAAAAGAACTTCCATCTCTTGGTTGACGTAATGCGTCATTTCCCGGAATATGATCTATATATTTGTGGAGATGCTCATTTTGCTTATGCTGAAGAAGTGCGTAATCTGATTCGTGAGAATCAGCTCACTAATGTCTTTTTGACGGATGTTATCTCTCAAAGCGAGAAGATCTGGTTATATCGGAACTGTGAGGCATTCCTGTTTCCTAGTGAGGGAGAAGGCTTTGGATTGCCGGTGGTGGAAGCTATGCAATTTGGGAAGGCTGTATTTGCCGCTAATCGCACTAGTTTACCGGAAGTTTGTAATGGACACGCTATCATGTGGGAGCATTTGGATACAGAATCTATGGTGCAAAGTATCCGGGAGCATCTACCTGATTTTTATAAAGACAAGGAGCGCTTGGAAAAAATCAAGGAACATGCCGCTTCATTCAGTTACGAGAAGCATATACAAGCCTACCTTGATTTGTATCGGGAGTTAGCTCAATTGCCTTAGTATTGAAGTCAATTGTCCGTATACCTTTTCGGGAGTAATTAATGCAAAACGCTCTTCATAGGTTAATGTCGCTTGTTGTTCCGGCGAAAGAATGTCGTCAGGACTGATTCCTTCGGCAAGTACGGAATTGGCGGGTAACCACATTGATTTTGATGCACTTGGTGAATAAATGGCAAATGAAGGAACTCCAAGAGCCTGGGCGATGTGTCTGGCTCCTCCTTCGTTCCCGAAGTAAAATGAACAGTTGGCGCAAAGTGCTGCCAGCTGTCGCAATGAAGAAGCTTGTATATCGATTTTGATACGTTCCGGACATCCTAATTCCTTGTAGATATTTCTGGCGTCTTCTTCTTCGTACCCCGGTGCGTAGTTGAAGATCATTTGTATGTCCTTGTGCTCCTCCAAAATTCTTTTCAGTGTGGCTATCATGAACTCCGTATTCCATTTCTTATGGATGAGTTTGGTTGTGACTCCTATTAGTAACACAGGGTGTGCAAAATTAATCCCTTCCTTTTCCATATAATATCGGAAATCTTCTTTTTCCCGGTCAGTCAGATATAACTTGAATTCTTTTGTGTATTGAATAGGTCTGATCTTTTCTAATGGTGCTGCAAGCAACAGGTTACGTTGTACCATATCAGTTGTCAGATTCTTGCTGTAAGTATCTGTTCGGTAGTTCAGTAGAAAACGTGTATATCCTTTGATGCGTCCTATTCGAAAAGGAGTTCTTAATGAAAAAAGAGAGAAAAAAAGAGTCCGGATGGTAGAGCGCATGTCGATGATTATATCGTATTTATTTTGGTGCATTACCTGCCATACTTTTTTTATATATGCAGTGAACGGCTTATTTTCATTCTTGTCAAATGTAATGACTTTGTCTATGTCCGGATGCCCCTCATAGAGTGGAGCAATATTTTTATTAAGCACGAAATGTATCTCTGCGTCGGGAAAACTTTTTTTCAGCGTACTGCACAATGCAACAGCCAGAATTGAGTCCCCTATTTGTCTAAATCGAATAATCAGAATTCTTTTGATTGGTTTCATGCTTAAACTTCTTTATGCTTTTTACCGTGCAAACATAACTAAAAAAAAGCATTTATGTCTAAATATAAATGAAAAGAAAAAAGAAAAAACGATTAAAGTTACCGTGACGGTGCTTATATGTGGAGAGAGTTAGCCAATCTTTGTGAGAAAAGAGAAAAATATAGTCGGAATATGGCCTAATTTCTTTATCTTTGCTCAATCTTTGTAATTAGGATTATATAGGAGAGTGTAATGAGAGTGATTGTAAATCCCAAGTACGCACATTTGCAGAAGGAGATAGAAGAAGTTCCGAGGTCCTTCCAGAACGAAGGAGATGTGGTGTACGATGGTCGTAATGTTCTAAAACGGATTAGTTTGGGCAGCATTGATGTTGTGGTGAAGAGCTTTAAAAAGCCTCACATCATCAATCGTGTTGTATATTCGTTTTTCCGCCAGTCGAAGGCAGAACGTTCCTATATTTATTCTATGGAGATTCAACAGCATGGCTTTGACACTCCGGAGCCGGTGGCTATGATCGAACAATTTCAAGATGGTCTTCTCTCACATAGCTATTACATTTGTTGTTATGATGGCGGTGAAACTGTCCGTTCCCTGATGGATGGAAAAGTGGAGGGGAATGAAGACAAACTTTCAGCTTTTGCGCGCTACACTGCTGCTTTGCATCAGGCAGGTATCCTTCATTTGGACTATTCTCCCGGTAATATACTGATTCATCAGAATGAAACGAATGAATACAGTTTCTCTCTGGTCGACGTGAATCGTATGCAGTTGCTATCGGATATTGATTGTGATACGGTATGCCGTAATATGTGCCGTTTGTGTATTTCGCGTGAGGTACTGACTTACATCATGACAGAATATGCTTCTTTGCGTGGATGGGACGTCGAATCTACGGTCAGTCTGGCTCTTCGTTACAGCGATCAGTTCTTTACTCATTACATTTATCGTCGTGCGGCACGGAAAGAAAAAGAAAAGCATATTGTGTCCCTGATTTTATTCTTCCGTTTATACCGTTCCGTGCGTAAGTTCTTTTCTTGGGAACCGCATATCTCACGTTTCTTATTGAAAAAGGAAAAGCATATCTATGATACATACCTGTGCAAGTATGATTATTGTGAATTGCTTTCTGCTGATTATCAATGATTGATTACTTCTTACTTCCGCGCATCACTACACTGCGGATTCTATGCCTGAAAAACCCTTTTTGATTAATATATGTACAGTTATGCTTGTTCAAAAATGCAGAGATAACTTCTTCGTCATCACGCAGGTGATATGTGCAAATGGCAAAATCTAGTTTCTGGCAATTCTGAAATAAGTTCTTGCATCCCGCCAATGCATGCCGTTCGGCTCCTTCTATATCCATTTTAAGAAACAGATGTTCATCCGTCTGATTATTGAAGAAATCGTCTAATGTTTGCTCTCTCGAAGAATTATGGTCACTTACATACTTTTGGACAATCGTCACTTTATCTTGCCATGGTTCGAAGGTGGCTCTGATAGCTTCCAACCATTGCTCGTCCTGTTCAAACAAATAGATATGTTTGGCTTCCTCCACAATTTCCAGTGAAGAATATCCTTCGGCACAACCGACATCTACAAAAACCTTTCCCGTGACATCTTTTACGCTATCGAAATAGTGATGCGGTGATCGCTTGTCCTGCTCCATACTCAAGGCTTTGTAGTACTTCTGAATCTTCTTGGGTGGAGTACTTTTCCTGAAATAGAGCCGTTTCTTCTCTTGTTGTACATAGTATAAGCCTTTTTTCTCATCCTTTTGTACATTGACAGGCATGTTTGTATATTCATCTTTGAATTCATACAAATGCCTTGAATATCCGTGCTCTTTAATATATTCATAATATTTCAGATAGGGTGAATCAGGTTTATACCCTTTCATAAAATAATATGGAAGAGTGCCATATATAAATTTCTTTATTGTATGTTTAAGTGCGTTCATTTCATTAGTTGCTTGTAGATGTTTAAGATCTCCTCCGCTTGCTTTTCTTCTGCAAATCTTTTAGCAAAAATTTGACCCTTTTCAATCATATTCTTTTTTCTCTCAGGATCTGCGTATATCTGTTTGAAGGCATCGGCCATTCCTTTGATATCGTCAGGATCTACATAGATAGAGTCGGAACCTCCGGCTTCTTCCAGGCAAGATCCTGTAGCGGCCACTACCGGAATGCCGGAGTATAGAGCTTCTATAATGGGAATACCAAAACCTTCGAAGCGGGAAGGGTATACAAAAATTTCTGCTAACTGATAAAAAGCCGGTAGATCATCAAAAGGAACATTGCTGATGATATGTACCCTTTCTTCCAGCTTATTCTCCTTAATGAAACGTTCAATCTTATCAGTATATTCCGTATGACGTCCTACAATGACGAGATGAATCTGTTCAGGAAGCATCATTAGTGCCTGCACCGCTGAAAGGGCGTTTTTGCGTTCTTCAATACTTCCTACGTTAAGGATATAGTGATCCGGTAGCTGATATTTAGCTCGGACTTCTCTTTTCTTCTCTTCTGCTACAGGATGCATGAATGAAGGATCACATCCCTGATAAACAACTTCTATCTTGTCGGCGGGAATCCTGAAATACTCAATAATATCACGCTTGGTACATTCGCTGATAGCAATGATTTTATCGGCATTTTCACAAGCTTTGCGGAATTTGTATGTGTATATTTTCCTGTCGATCGAATGATAATATTGCGGATAGCGCAGAAAGATCAGATCGTGAATCGTTACAATACTTTTTATCTCGCTTTGATGTATATTCAGGGGCAACTCATTACTAAGTCCGTGGAATATATCGATTTTTTCTTTTTCCAGTTGTTGAGTAACGCCCCATATTCGCCACAATGAACTTAACTTTTTCCAGGAAGAAGTAGTGGGATAAGAAAGCTGTAGTTGCTGATACTGCTTCGTTAATTTGTCCAGCCTCTTGTTTTCCCGTTTCTTGGGGGCATACAGCACATATTCATTCTCCGGATAGAATTGGCATAGAATATCCACTATATAGCGGCTATAATTACCCAGACCGGTGAAATTCTGTACTGCACGTTTTCCGTCAAAACCTATTCTCATTTCTACTTCTTACCTTTATGTGATTATAATTAGACTTCAAAATTCCGATAAGGTTTATTCAAGTCTAAATAATGGAAATTGTGTTGTCTTTGTCCACTTTGTTTAGGTATGGTCATGTAATCTCCATATTTCTGTGACAGATAAGCGTCGTATTTCTGTACTCCCCATACTTCTTCATCTTCAAACCGAATGGGAGTAGGAGTGCCCAGGATATCCTTCGACATAATTCCTTTCATACCGTCATCATAATCGCAGACTAATGCGCATTGGTCGAAATCGTATTTCTTCATCACCTTCCTAATGCTTTCCTGTGCTCCGGTAAGGGTAAAAAACTTTCTGCATAATAGCGGTATCCATGAACTGGGACCTTTTCCATGTTTGTATGGATCGCGATGAATAAGATAAAGTACTCGTTTGTAAAACTCATACTTCGCAAAATGCATTCTTTGCGCCATACGGCTTTCCGGAACTCCATCTAGTGGAAATATATCAATATATACACCTCCCAGGTATTTGAGATGCATACGCTCGATTAAAGTTGTGTTGGCATCCTGCACCTTTGCGAACGGAAGAGGATATTCCTTATCATTCTCAGCGCATACCGCTTCGTAAGGTTCCGGTAACCATTCTTTGGCATTAGCCATTAGTAAGTCATAATCAGCTCTTGGCATTCCGATATCCAAGTCATCATCCCAGGGGATGAATCCTTTGTGGCGCACAGCTCCCAACATGGTGCCTGCCATGATGTAATATCGCAGATTATGTTCTTTGCAAACTTTGTCAACAGCTAATAAGTTCTTTAATATGCGAAGCTGTAGAGGGCGGATGTCGTAATTAGCCATTCTATCTGATTTTAATTAATAAAGACTGGCTGGAATCAGCTTTTGTGCCTGTTGAAAGTCTTCTACTGTGTCCAGCTCGGCCGAGAAGAACTCGGTGGTGTCCATAACGTAAAAACTATATCCTTGCGGAATCAGTCTCTCAAAAGCCCGTTCGTAGAATATATTATCCAGTCCTTCGGTAGTAATCATAATTTCCAGTTCCCGGAATAGCGCTTTGGTATATTCAGCTGACATCTTTTCAATGCCGATAGATTCTCCGATAGCATCGGATATCGAACAAACTTTGCTGATTTCAACAACCTTTTGTGTGTCGTCCACGATGACTTTTATTTCTTCTGCTCCGAGCTCATGGCGATTCAATGCCAATATGTCGTCCTTATCCGAATGAAGCAGTTTCTCTACAATCTGCGGATCGAATACAATGTCGCTGTCTAATAACAAAATTTCTTCCCCATCCGTATATGGACGGGTGAGCCATAATGAATAGATATTGTTGGTTGATTCATACCTGTCATTATAGATGAAAGTAATATCTTGGGTTGGATAATGTGCCTGTAGAAAATCTACGATTTGCTGCTGGCGATACCCGGTGACAATGATGAATTCATCAAATCCGTTTTGTATCAGGGCATCAAAAGCCCTTTCCAAAAGGCATCGTTCTCCTATCTTGAGAAGACATTTGGGCGTCGTATCGGTCAGCGGGCGTAAGCGTGAAGCTATTCCTGCGGCTAATATTACTGCTTTCATTTGGATGCTATTTCTTTGATTGTATCTATAACGATCCGGTTCTGCTCTGGGCGTCCCAATGTGATACGCAAATGAGTATTGATATCCGGTTCATTCATAAATTTCACTTTGTAACTCTGTTCAGCAAAAGCTTTTTGTAAAGCCTCTTTCAGTTCTATCGGGTATTTGATTAAAATAAAGTTGGCAACCGATTCATATACTTTGAATCCGGGTAATACGCCGATTTCCTTTTCGTAACGCTCACGGTCTTCATTCATTAGTTTGGCGATGTTTCGGTAGTGTGCGTCCGATTTGAGAGCCGCAATGGCGATATCTTCGGATATCCGGTTGTATCCCAGATATTTATTGCTGTATCTACTGAATTTTTCCAGCTCCTTACTCATAAATCCGAATCCCATACGTAAACCGGGCAATCCATAAAACTTGGATAAAGTACGGGAAATAATCAAATTCGGATATTTATTAATGAGCTTTTTGATGTAGCTGGTATCAGTTGAAACAAAAGAAGCGTATGCTTCGTCTATCAGTACCACTGTTTGGCTGGGTACTTCTGCGAGCAGTTCATCCAATTCTTTCGGAGTTAAACCATTGCCGGTAGGGTTATTGGGAGAAGCTAGTAAAAGAATCTTCGGATTCTCTTTCTGAATCATATCTTTTAGCGTCTCAAAGTCATATTTAAAAGTATTTCCGTCTTCGTAGAGAGGATATTGCAAAGTATGGCCATTCACCTCATCTGCAATTGATTTATAATACCACCATGAGAACTTGGGAATCAACATCGTTTTATTTCCATCTTCTTGAGTCAGGAAGTAGTGTACAGCTTGTTTCAGAATATCTTCTCCGCCGTATCCTAATAAGACTTGTGTTTCATCTATATCGTAAAGTTCGGATAAGAAAACAGATAATATACTTTTCTTTCCTTCATCATAAATGCGGGTATAAAAACAAAGTTTATTTATATCGAAGTTTTTTAAAGCTTCTACTACTTCTTTTGATGGACTGTAGTTAAATTCGTTTCGATCTAAAAAGTTCAAATTCTTTTCCATATTAGTTTTGTATGATTCCTTTATCGCACCAGGTTAGTTTCCTGACTTTCGTTTCGTTCAAAATACTGCGGTTGTTGCTCAAATTATCCGTTCCATGTAATTCGTGATGAAGGTGGAACACAATTCCCGCAAATTTGATGGTACGCTTGCGTACACCGCTATTGATGAGGCGGCACACTAATTCATGATCTTCGCTTCCCCATCCGGTAATAGCTTCATTGTACCCATTGACTTTTAATAAATCCTCTTTCCAGAAAGCCATATTGCATCCTCTGGAATATGAAATATCCCATTGGCGATAATGCTGAAGTAGTGGGCTTAGCCAAGGCAAATGTACTCCGTTGATTGTGTTTTTAGTACCTTTGTCGTGAATAGAGATAATACAGTTCCTTTCTGCTAGCATCTTTTTGGTTAAACCTTCCCGGATTAATACACGGCTACCGGTTACGAAACTGCCTTTTTTAGCAAAATGTACATGATCTTTGACGAAATCTTTGTGTAAGACGATATCTCCGTCAATTTGTATAATATATTCTTTAGATGCTTTCGCAATAGCTTTGTTGCGGATGGAGGCCAGTCTGAAGCCTAGATCCTCATGCCAAACATGAATAATAGGGACTTCGGAGGAGGCTGCTAATTGATGAATTAGTTCTCTTGTATCTTCTTTAGAACCATCATCGGCAATGATAATTTCATCTGGAAGGAGAGATTGACGTAGCACGCTTTTAACGCATAATTCTAATGCGTCGCTTCTATTATAGGTGGATATAATTAGCGATGTACTTATGTTGCTCGCCATGGGTTTATTCATATAATTATTACTAAGTTAGTTAAATAGTTAAGGGGGCTTGCACTAAAATTCTACAAATGTATACATTTTATTTGGTTGTGACAAGCGTTAAAGGCTTTTTTGCTAAACATTAGAGGGTTAGCATTCTTTTTTAAGAATAATATCCGTATCTTTGCTATCAGTTTGTTATAATAACTAAGATAAATAGTGTGTTTGTAATGGAAAATTATCCGATAGAAGTTAGTATAATCATCCCTAATTATAACTATGCTCGTTTTTTACAGCAACGTATCGAGTCAGTATTGGCACAAACATATACAGACTATGAAATAATATTATTGGATGATGCTTCAACCGATGATAGTGTGTCTATTTTAAACCATTATAAAACAAATTCTCGTGTCGCTCATTTGGAGATTAATTCAGTCAATACAGGGAGTCCTTTTATACAGTGGCAAAAAGGAATAAGTTTGTCTCGTGGAAAATATATATGGATTGCCGAGAGTGATGATGTGGCTGATTCTTCTTTTTTGGAAAAAGCTGTTTCTATCTTAAATCAATATCCTCATGCTTCTTTCTGTTTTTTAGGTTCACATTGTATAGACGAGAAAGGGAATAAACTATCTACAGATTTTGACCGTTGGACTTCAAAGCAATTACGCCGTCCTTACAATATAGGTGTTTTTGATAGTGAAGATTATATAAAACAGAATCTTTATTGGCGCAATTATATTTACAATGCTAGTGGTGTTGTCTTTCGTAAACAATGTTTTGAACAGATAAAGGATTTGTCTTGTTTCTCAATGCGCTATAGTGGTGATTGGCTTTTTTGGATAGAGATGGCGAGGCAAGGGAGTGTTATTGAGTTATATGAAAAGCTAAACTTTTTTCGATTGCATTCAACAAGTACAACTGTTGAGGGTAACGCTTCAGGTAATGCGATTCTTGAAGATATTCAAGTAGTACATTATGTTGAATCATTTTCTTATCCAATAGGGCGTTATAAGCGTTTGATGCGACATGGAATGCTTTATAAAAATATAAAGCGTGCAAAAGTTGATCCGAAAATGAGATTGTTGTTGTTTGAAAAACTGAAAGGATGTTTTGGCACAAGTGTGTGGACATATAGATGGGAACGAGTTAATAAATACATGAGTTTTTTGAATCCATGGCAACCTACAAGAGATAGAGATAGGTTGTAATGAATTGTGAAGTGCAATAAAGAAAGATATGGTTGACAAAAGAATTATAGCATTTTATTTGCCGCAATATCATCCATTTCCTGAAAATGATGAATGGTGGGGTAAGGGATTTACTGAATGGAGAAATGTGGTTAAGGCTAGGCCTCTTTATCGTGGCCATTATCAGCCACATTTACCGGCAGATTTAGGTTTCTATGATCTGCGTGTCCCGGAAGTTCGCCAGCAGCAAGCTGATATGGCTCGAATGTACGGGATTAATGGCTTTTGTTATTATCATTATTGGTTTAATGGTCATCAATTGATGGAAAGACCGCTAGAAGAAGTATTATCTTCTGGCAACCCTGATTTTCCATTTATGCTTTGTTGGGCTAATGAAAATTGGACACGGGCATGGGATGGTGGAAATCGTCATATTTTGATTGCTCAAAATTATTCGGAAGAGGATGATCGTGCGCATATCCGTTATCTACTAGATAATGTATTTAGTGATTCTCGATATATAAGAGTAGACGGTAAACCTGTATTTTTAATTTATCGTTCTATGCTTTTCCCGAATATGAAAGAGACTATTCGAGTTTGGAGGGAAGAAGCTTTTAGTAAAGGAGTGGAGTTGTATTTATGCCGCGTCGAAACTATGGATTGTTATGGAGAAGAATACCTTCAGGATGGTTTTGATGCTGCTGTGGAGTTTCAACCTTTCACTCATCAAATGAATGAATTTCAAAAAAAGAGAAATCCATTACGAAAGTTTGCTTATAATATAAATCGTCACCTTTTTAATACATGTAAGAAGAAGAAGATTGATTACTCGGAATATGTAGATTATATCTGTAAAACTCATTTTCCTGACTATAAAATGTATCCGGGGGTTACTCCAATGTGGGATAATACTTCTCGTCGAAAGCAAAAGATGTTTATTTTAGACAAGAGTACTCCCGAAAAATACGGTGAATGGTTATATTCGGTTATGAATAAATTTGTGCCTTATAGCAAAGATGAGAATTTTGTTTTTGTCAATGCTTGGAATGAATGGGCAGAAGGTAATCATTTGGAACCTGATTTAAAATGGGGATTCCGTTATTTAGAAGAAACAGAAAAGGTGGTAAAAAGTATGCAAGAAGATGGCTTTTAGATATAGGGAGGTGATTGTTTTTTTCTAGAATATATAATGTTGCTCGTGTTCGAGCCAGAGCTAGAGAAATCTTACAAAAAGATTTCTCTAGATATTAATTCGTAGAATTCTGTACCATATAAATTTGAAAAAGATTTTGTTTCTGCATTTACTATTGGTATAGGTGTGGCGAAAATTTTGCACTTCATTAAAAGCTTGTTTGAGAGGAACTGAACTTTTAATAATATGCTTTACTCGTTTATACTCTTTTTTTTCTTCTTTAAGGTCTAATGTCGGGATCTCTTTTCCTTTTCTATAAAATTCATTCCTTGATTGTATATAGTATATGTCATGATTTTTAACAGGAAATGCGTTGATCGTTTTATTATATATTTCTGTATATTCGTTGCCCATATCTTTTAAGGACTTCATATTTTTTAAAAGATGTCTGATTCTTTCCACTTTCTGTTTATACTCTTGTGGGGCTGATTTTATAGTTGAAATGAGTTTAAAGATATCGTCTAATGTGCTATTTATAGGTAAAATCCAGCCGACATCAGCTCTTTTTACTCGTTCGGCAATTGCTCCTAGATCAAATGAGATTACGGGGATCTCTGAAATTAAACTTTCTGATAAGGTATAAGAATATGTTTCGGGCCACATAGATAATAAGCAGATTAATTTTATGTCATTCTCTAGTAATAAGTTGGGAAGATCTTGTTGTATATACTTGCCGTGATAAACATAATTTGTCTTATTCTTATTGCATTTTTTGTTTGTTGTTTGTCCGAAAAGATGAATGTTTGTGTCTGTGCCTTTTACTTTCTCTGTTAATTCCTCTAAATATTTTAGTCCTTTTTCTTCTGTTATATATCCAATAAAGGCGATATTAAACTTTTTATTCTTCTTTTTATCTGGATTGTCATTATTAGGCTTTCTGTTTATTTTGTCATAACCATGTTCTACCACTTCGATTGTTAAATCCTTATATGTGTTCAGGAATATATTTTTTGTACTGTACGATGGAACAATGATCTTTTTTACGGTTTTAAGATTTTCATAAAACTCTTTTCTCCAAAGTGGAATGAAGTTGATATTCAGGTTGAATGTTTTTGCTATGCATGAACCACATCCTGCTGCGTTAGCATAGTTGCATAGAAAAGTTTCTTTGTTAAAGAGCTTCACAGAAGGACATATTGAATAAAAGTCATGTAAAGTATATATGACAGGGATGCTTCTTTCTTTTGCTACTTTGAATATATCCAAATACATGTGTTTTAAATGATGGATATGTATTAAGTCTATTTTTAAAGTGTCTATTAGTATTTTAATGTCTCTATTAAATGTATCATTATAGAGGTTTAATGTCGTATATTGTGAATATGGACCTAGGGTGGAGGTAATCTTGTCAAATGGTAAAAAAGAAGTTACATGATATTTAAAATCATCATCGGAATAATAAAGAACATGAAAATTAAATTCTTCTTTCATGTTTGTTATTAAATCATGTACATGTAAAGTTGTTCCTCCTATATTTTTCTTTTCGGCTTCTTTGAAATCATGTATTACAATTAATACATTTTTCTTAGAATGTGAATTAATGGCATAGCGGATATTTAACTGTATATCTGAAATTGGATTTTGTTGTACAAAGGACTCTGTGTTCTCGACGCATGAAGGATATCTACTTTTTAATATTTGTAGGTGAGAATTTATTAGCTCTGTTTTTTCTTGAGAAAATGACTGGGTTCCTTTATGGTAGATGTATGTGTTGTCACATAGTAGATGCCTATATCCAGCTTGTAGACATCTGTATGAAAAATCATTTTCTTCACCGTAGCCTTTTCCAAAAGTTTTTTCATCGAAGAGACCAATATTGTTTATGGCTTCTCGTTTAATATACATACAAAATCCATTTGCAGTAGGAATTTCAGGGAATAGGTTCATGCTGCATCTTTCAACAATTTCTGCATATTCCTCTATCGTAAAATCTGATGGTATCGTATTTTCTGACATAAAATCAGGTACGGATGCTAATGTCGCATTGTTAGATAGTGGAGTAACAGTTGCTATTGCAGCTTTGCTATATGCGCACTTTTGTATTTTAGGGAGCCAATTTTTCGTGACCTCTGTGTCGCTATTTAATAAAACAACATCGCGTGACGAGTGTTGCATCCCGATATTAACCGTTCGTACAAATCCTTGATTGCTCTCATTGTTGATTATTGTAATATTTAAAGATGGATATTCTGTTGTAAACAGGTTTAGCAAAGGAAGGATTCGCTGGTCTGTACTTTTATCATTGATAAGTAGTAAGGTATGTTTAGTAAGGTCTGTATGCTCAATCACAGTCTCTATACACTTCTTGGTAAAATCAAAAGCATTATAGATTGGTATTATAATATCAGTATCCATGGTGAATTAAAATAGATTGAGGTGAAGTACCACTTTGTAGAAGTACAGATTGTTTTTATACATAATGACACAAAGGTATAAAGAAAAAATAAGAGTGGCAAGTTATTAATCTCAGAGGTATAGATTTTAAGGCAATATGTTTTTCATCTAACTTAATACTCTGCTATGGCTTTTGATGTTATTTGGGTATAGGGAGCTTCCAAAATATAAAGTCAATTGTTCTTGTATAATTGATTGTTAGGTTTGTCTCTATTAGAATCGAGAATATCAGAAATTAAAGTGATCTTATTAATGCAAATCTTTCATCTCATTTACTTATCTTTGCAAATGAAACTATTGAATAGTTAGAAAAATGAAAAATAAACTGGCAATCATTATACCTGCTTATAAAGCTTGTTTTTTTCGGGAGGTTTTAGATTCTATTGTAAGGCAGAGTAACCGTGATTTTACGGTCTATATCGGTGATGATGCCAGTCCTGATGATTTAGAATCAATAGTATTTGATTATAAGGATAAATTAGATATATTCTATTTTCGTTTTGAACAAAATTGGGGTGGGAGAGATTTGGTTGCTCATTGGGAGCGCTGTATTGAATTATCTGATGAGCCGCTGGTATGGCTTTTTTCAGATGATGATTTAATGCCACCAGATGCTGTAGAGCGGGTAATAAAGGTTTGGAAGAAGTCTGGAGAATGCGATGCTGTATTTCGCTTTCCTTTGGCTATAGTAGATGCGTATGGTGAACTGAAATATACTAATCCACCTTTTGAGACAGAAAGGATTTCTGGTTATGATTTCTTATTAGACAAGTTAAGTGGTAAAATATCCTCTGCTGCGTGTGAGTATGTATTTACACGTGATGTTTGGAAGAAAACAGGAGGGTTTGTTAGGTTTCCTTTGGTATGGTGTTCAGATGATGCAACATGGGCAAAGTTTGCGGATTATGCATCTGGTATTATTTCATTACCGGGAACTCCTGTTTATTGGCGGAATGCTGAAGATAAGAATATAAGTAATTCTACACGTTTTGATGGGGAGAAGCTTAAAGCTACCGGACTTTTTCTAAAATGGATTGGAATGAATTATAGATTAAATCTCCGGGAGTCTAGATTTCAAGATGCGTTGGTGGCTTATGTGAATGTAATACTAGAGTGTTCTGTAAGAGGGAATTATAGTCTAAAAGATTTGGTTTGTTTATATGCTATTTTGAGAAAACTCTCTCCTACTGTGGCTTTACGTGTCCTACGTTCCCATATTTTGAAAGCCAAACTTTTTATTTGAGATAATTTCTTTTGATGAAATGTTCAGTCTATAATTTATCTCCTAGTTAGAAAGAGATGGTTGAATATTAATTTTATTGAAATACAAAATGAAGAAAATACTTTTTATTATACCTTGCGTTCCTTATCCTTTGAATTCTGGGGGAAATCAGGCTTTCTTTCAAATGGTAGACTATATCCGTCATAAAATGTCAGTTTCTGTGTTGTTTTATGCTTGGACGATTGATGAGGCAAAAAGGGTAGAAAAGTTAGAAGATTTGTGGGAAGATGTGGATTTTTATACTTTTGTTAAAGAGACAAAAGAAGAACCGGACTCTCCTTTAGTGCGAAATCCTTTTTATTATAAGTGGCTGAAAAAGCTCAAGATGTCTATTGAGCGTAAAATGCGGAGGCAGTTATTATCTACGTCAAACGGTACCGTTGATTTGTTGAAAGATAAAGATTTTGTACGTGAAAAGTCTGTTTTACCTAATTCTGTATATAAAGAATTTGATACACAATATATAGATTATGTTACAAAAGTAGCACATACAGGGTTTGATATCATTCAGGTAGAGTTTTATGAATTGATAGCATTGGGATATGTGTTACCGCAGAATGTACAGACGATTTTCGTTCATCATGAATTGCGATATATACGTAACGAGAATGAGATGAACCTTTTTCAGGCAATACGGCCTAGTGATCGGATGAATTTTCTTGTTGCAAAAGACTTCGAATGGAATGCGTTGCAGAAGTATAAGCATATAATTGCTTTAACGGAAGTAGATAGATTATTGTTAACTAGCTATTTAGGTCGTGAAGACCATATTTATGCTTCTCCTGCAGTGGTAAAATTTGAATCGAATTCAGAGACGGAGTTTATCCCTTGTGTTCATCGACGTTTTACTTTTGTGGGATATGGAGAACATTTTCCAAATCTAGATGCTGTTGTATGGCTTTGTAAGGAAATAGTTCCTTATTTACGTAAATGCAATTTTGAGTTCACTTTGCAAGTGGTTGGAATGGGATATGAACGCTATTCTGCTGAATTACGAACGGCTTGTCCTGAGATAGAGTTAGTTGGATTCGTTGAGAATTTGACCTCTTTCTTGCAGGGGAGCATTGCTCTTGTTCCTATTCGTATCGGAAGTGGTATGAGAATGAAAATACTTGATATGGTTTCTTCAAATGTTCCTTTTATTACAACTTCAAAAGGATTGGAAGGTATTCATTTTAACGACGGCGTAGATTGCTTGATAGCCGATAATACTGTTGATTTCGCAGATGCTATGATTAAATTATCCAATGATTTGGAGTTACAAAAAATGTTGGTTCATCAAGCTAATGACAAAATGAAGAATATGTATAATCCACAAGAAATGTTGGATCGGAGATTATCGGTTTATACTTCTATTCTTAAAGATGAATTTTAATGTTTTTGTTGAGCCTTTGATTCTATATTGTCATCTTGAAAACGTTTTAGATTCTTTACGCATTAACTGCTGCTATTCATTCTTGAATGATATGAAGTGGCAAAAAGATCTAATAAATTGTTTGAGAGACTTTTTATCTTTGGGAATATTGGCATTGGCTATTATCTGGGATAAACTGTATTGAGATACTAGATATTGGTCTGAGCTTTTTATAAAGCCGTTGAAATCTTTATTATCCGAGACTGCATCATAACTTTCATTGTGTTTTCTCCATAAAGTTAATTCCTGGGGAATGTAATAGACTTTATTGAACACACATATTTGTCTCCAAAGCCAGAAATCCAACCATGCGGGGTAAGGGGTGCTAAAATTAATATTTTGAATTACTTCTTTTTTTACACAAACGGCGGAGAATGTGGGGATATAGTTTGAATCAAGGTAGGGAAATATGTTACTGCCTGAATGTTTTTTGAGGAATGAGGAACTAAATTCTATATATGAATCATATTCAGGGTTATTTGATAGGTTTATAACTTTGATGCCATTGACTATGAAATTTGCTAAAGGATTCTGTTGAATTGTATCTTGTAAATATTCAATATGGTTATTGGTCCAATAATCATCACTCTCACAGAATGCGATGTACTCTCCATTAGACTTTTCAATTCCTAATATTACAGTCTCAGCTAATCCCCTGTTCTGGTTACCGGGATGTGTGTATAGTTTTATGTTTTTAAAACGGTTGGCATATTCTTCTATTATAGGAAGGCTTTGATCTTTGCTTCCATCATCTACAACAATAACTTCAAATGATTTATTGGTTTGTCTGATTAAAGAATCTAAAGTCTCTTTTATATATTTAGCATAGTTGTACGAAGCAACGATAACTGATATCAATGGTTGTTTCTTCATTATTGTAGAATAAGGGTTAAACATAACAGTATCAGTAAGACACAGGATATTCCTAAAGTAACTAAATAGTATTTCTTATATTTCTGGTATTTAAGCTTATACTTGTTATATTTAGAAAAGAAAAAAGATGGATCTTTATATAAATTGAAAACTTCTTGTAGGTGATTGTATAACCATTTGTCGTCTTTTCTTCCCAGATAATCATAGAATTGAGTAAAATAATATACATATCCTGCATAGCCGCCAGGATTTGCATCAAAAACGATACGGAAAAAAGAATTATCAGTAATAAAACCAGCCTCATTGAGATTGCTACTAGGCTTCATACCATGGAAATGGATAAGTTTAGCTTTGTCATTGATACCCCAATAAGGTTTCCAATTATATTCTATTGGTAGTAGTTCCATGTCTTTGAAGCATAATTCGTTTAAATATCCTTGGTCAAAAAGTCCGGATATGTTTCTTTCTCTATTTTTCATTTTAAGAATAAATTCCTCATATTTCTCTTTCATGCCTTGGATGTTCATAACTAATACTCCTGCATTAAAATATTCCATATCTTCCACATTACGCTCATATTCTGGGGCAGCTGCTAGATAAGTGGGATGTGGAAGTTCCTCAAGTAAAATGTCAGCATTGAAAATCACGTCTATATCAGAATAAAGAACATACTTTTCTTCTTTTTCCACAACAGGGATTTCCATTCTCATAAATGTTCCGAAAATTCGGTTATATTCGATTTCTTTCCCTAAATTCTGCAACATCCATTCACGCGGATATATCTCCATCAACTCTAGCTTATAGGGCAATTGATGGAGGATTATTTCTACATTGAATTCCTTTAATAAGTTATAAACAGGGTCATTGGTGTTGCCATCATATAGGCAAACTAAATGGAGAGATGTGTTTTTCCTAGCACTGATTAACATGACTTTTAGTAAATCAAGATAGTCTTTTCGAGTGACTATGGAGTCTGTCAGACAAATGTAACATTTCATAATCTGATATTTTTATTGCGTTATTTAATAGAGAACATTATAGATATATTTTTCACTCTTTTTTAGCCGAGTTTGTATTTGTCTGATTTTGTTTTGACCAATGGGTTAGCGTTTTAATATGCCCCAAATAATATAATTCTTCTTCAGTTGGTTTTGCGCTATTCATATACCAAGGTAAATGCCTGACGGAATAAGGGTAGCCGGTTCGAATACAGAAACAGTCTGGATCAATAGGTTCCCCGATAAAATAGGGCTTATATACAGCAAAGGTTGTATCTATTAAAGCTTTGAATATGTTAGGCTCTATTTCTTCTTTCCAGAAAACGCTTTCCCACTCTATAACTTTTTCTTTTAATTTATAATGATCTGGTAGGTCGTCTATGCAGATTGAGAAGCCAGCCTTCAATGCTTTTGGATATTTCTGTAGTAATAAAATAAATTTCTCAATAAAATCGTCAGGACAATTAGGGAGGATCTCTAAATCAGAATCGGTATAGGCATAATAAGAATCCTTGAATTGCTTAAATATCCCTGTTTCCCACAATGATAGATGCCCGACATTCTTATTTAACATATATACAGGGTATGGTAATCTTGTATAGTATTCTAATAGTGGAGGGTATGTTGATTGGTTATCAATAATATATAAATTATGGTATCCTTTACTTTCTAAGCTATGGATTAGCTTTGTTAGCATTTCCAAACGGTTGTAGTTGTTAATAATGATAGGGATGTCTTTATAGTTGATTTTCTTTACTCCAAAGAACCTTTTTTTGATTTCGGGAATAAACCATTTAAGAAATAGCTCTTTAGACCTTTGAAAGTCTTGATTGAATGCTTTATATTTTCGAATCAACTTTCTTCTCATTTTTTATTTCTGTTAACAATGATGTTATACATTAGTTTTTTCTGGTTTATAGATTGCAAAGCTACTATTTTTTTTTGATTAATATTCGTCATTTCTAATATTGTATATTCAATGTTATTATTGTATGATGTTTGGATAGAGGTCGGCATTAGATTCTTTTAGATATTCAGAGTGACGACTTGAGGTGTTTATTATCTTTTTCTTTTAAGAAATCTTTCTATTAAAAATAAGAATTTAATATACTGTCGTGCTTTTCTTTGGATCCAAACAGTGTCTATGAGTTGTTGAACTCGGTGCTTTGATAATATGTCTAATGCCTGCTCTTGAGTTCTTACCTTCTCTTGAAGGGTAGTATGATTCTGATAAAACTCGCTAATCAAATAGGGAAAATTATTTTTAAAAAAATCGGAACGTTCTTGCATGATTAAGTTGCCACTTTTAGGGTCAGAACTTATTCCATAAACATTAAAGTATGAGACTGCAAAATTTAGATGTTTTGTTGTGCGATTAAACAAAAGGATTTGTTTTATAAAAAAAGCCCAATCTGATATAATCCGGTATTTTTCTTCATATAGCATATTTTTAAAGAGTTCTCTTTTAATAAAAGTCGACGGATGTCCTAAAGAATAATTATATATAAAAGGTAGGGTCAATTTGTCGGGATAAGGGCTGATTTGTATATCATCAGCATTACGATACTGATATAAATCAGCATAGACAATATCTTCTGTGAAATTTTCTTTAAATACTCGTGCTAGAATGTCATTTTCTAACCAATCACCGGAATTTAAAAACAAAAGATAGTTGCCTTTAGCTTTAATAATTCCTTTGTTCATAGCATTATAGATTCCTTTATCAGGTTCTGATACCCAATAAGATAAATGTGATGCATACTTTTTTATAATGTTAATACTATTATCGGTTGAGGCTCCATCAATAATAATATGTTCAAAATCCTTAAAGGATTGTTTTTTCCATATACTTTCTAGAGTTTTCTCTAAGCCCTGAGCGTCATTTCTGTTAATTGTGATTATGGATAGTTGTGGCGTATTGTTTAGGTTCATTTCTATTGTTTTGGTTTATGATGATTGTTGTTGGTTGATTGTATATTAGTGTGCTATAATCATGTGGAAATTCTGTTTTTGTGCTTATAGGAGTCTCTAAGGATTTTTTCTATGATAATTATTCCTGCATTTTTTTGCAAAAATAGTGATTTATGCGTAATAATATATGTTCAGTGATTAGAAAAATGAATAAAGTTTGGATAATTTTTGTGATATCTATATATGTTTAAAACAAAAAAGATAAACAAAAAAAAGAGAAACAAAATCTTTTTTTCAATCGTATAGTCTATCTTTGTACGAAAGAATCCTAAACCTGTTATTTTTATTTACTTATGGGCATATTTGAAAATCGATCACTCGTAAGCAGTGATAGACTGAAGCGATTGTTGCTTTTTGTATTGTTTTTGTTATCTGGACTAATGTTGTTAGTTGGATGTCATGAAGATCAAGAGGAAGAAGTTATATCTTCAATTTATAATGAAGATGATCTGAAATATGAAGATAGCCTGAAACAATATTTGCGAAATACTTATCCCTCTGTTATAAATAAAGTATCTGTAACAGAATCCTCTATTGAAATTGTGGGTAACTGTGTGGGTGAAGGGCATTTTTATTTGGGTGAGATCCCTCCTTATTTGGATGTTACAAAGATAGACAAGGCCCCATATAAGGTAGAGTTGACTGAAGCATCGTTTAGTATCGTATTAGATCGTTTTATTGAAAGAGAAGGTGTTTTATATGATCGGTTATTGTCAAAATGGGCTATTTTTCAAATGACAGATCTAGCAGACCAATTGGTGTCTCATGCACGACATGCAGATGAAATTTGGGCATATCAACATTTATCTCCTATTACATTGACTTCTAAGAAAGGACTGGGAGGTCTTACTGCAAATTCGTTTATATCAGATTTAAGTTTATTGGGTATTAGTAGTGCTACAATTAATGTTTGTATTACTCATTTTATGCATCTTACTCCCAAAGCAGGAGATATAGAACATCTGTATGGAGGAAAAACGTATTATATGGATGAAGAGTATCTCAATAATACTTTAGACAAAGTTTTATTAGAAGCAACAAAAAAAAGGAATATCTCCGTTGCGGCAATTATTTTAATTGATCCGGCTTCACGAAGTGTAGATACGGGAATTGGAGAATTATTACAGCATCCGGATTATAGTGAAGGAACTTATACGATGCCTAATATGACAACTTTGGAGTCGGTAAATTGCTATGCTGCGGCACTTGATTTTTTAGCTAGAAGGTATTGTAGATCAGATAATCGCTATGGACGTATCTCTCATTGGATTATGCATAATGAGGTTGATGGTGGGCTCTCATGGACAAATATGGGAGTGAAGCCTGTTACTATCTTTTCGGATACTTATATAAAGTCTATGCGTATGTGTTATAATATTGTGCGTCAGTATGATGAACATGCAGAGGTGTTCGCTTCTTTTTCACATTCGTGGACTGATATTTCTAATGTGGGATGGTATACTAGTAAAGACATTGTTGATTTGTTGAATACTTATAGTCGGGTTGAGGGAGATTTCCAATGGGCTATGGCATATCATAGTTATGCGCAATCATTATTTAATCCTTGTACATGGCTTGACCCGGATGCAACTTACTCTATGGATACAAAGTATATAACATTCAAGAATTTAGAGGTGTTGAATAAATGGGCTTTGTCTAAAGAAAATAAGTATAAAGGGACTGTTAAGCGTTCTGTATGGCTTTCAGAGGCAGGTGTAAATTCTCCTACATATTCAGATGAGGATTTTCAGAAACAGGCGGCAGGTTTTGCTTACGCATGGAAAAAGATAAACGCATTAGAAGGCATAGACGGAATACAATGGCACAATTGGTTCGATCATCCAGGTGATGGGGCTTGCTTGGGGTTGCGTAAGTATCTGGATGCAACTTATAATGGAGAAGCAAAGCCGGTTTGGTATGTCTATCAAAAAGCAAACACAGAAGAAGAAGATGAATATTTTGAACAGTTTCTATCTGTAATTGGAATTTCTGATTGGAATATTATTGAAAAATTTTAATTTATCTGCATTATTAACTAAAACTGAAATTATGAAAATGTTAAGTATTGTTTGTACCAAAAAGCTGGAATATGTTGTAAGGCGTTGTGTTATGCCGTTGTTAATACCGTTTTTAATTGTGAATGTGATTTCTTGTGGTGATGATTTTGTGGAAGACACTGGAGGAGGTTCTATACCTCCTGAAGAGATCATAACTCCTCCTGTTTATATGCTATTAGATGGTCCATATAAATCAGGGGTAGTTTTAACTCGAAATGAGGATGATAGTTATATTATAGAAACTATTGATGGAGATCCGTGGGTTACGGGTGGCCGATTTAAGGAAGACATTCCAAAGGAATGTAATGTGCTTGAGTTTGAATACCAGACAATGATGGGTATAAGCAATCTGGAACTTTTTTTTGCAGATGCTGAAACCAATATTGATGCTTCTCATAGCATGAGTGCAGGGGAAGTTCCGGGTACTGAAACATGGAAATCTTTTAGCGTGCGTTTAAAACAATATCGTAAAGATTTTGATTGGGGGAAAAAGGGCGATTATTTGCGGATAGATTTTGGTAATGTTCCTGATAATACGATACAAATACGTAATATATGTCTGCGTGTAATGAATGAGGAGGAAAGGAAGGAAGAGGAGGAAGAAGATAATGAAATTCTCAATAAGGAAAAATATGAGCAAAATATAAAAGACTATCTAAATAAGGGTTATAATTGCCATGTGACTGATATCACCGTCGGGAAGGACATAATTAGTGTCCGGGGAAACTATCAGGGGGATGGAATTTTCTTTTTAGGAGAAATACCGCCTTTTGTTGATATGTTTAAAGCAAAAAAGATAGAATCTATATATAAAACAGTTTTGTCACAGAATTCTTTTGAAATCCATTTGAATCGTTATGCGGCTATTGGTGGTTATCAGTATGATCGTTTATTATCTAAGTGGGCAATATTTAAGGAAGGAGTAGAAAAAGATGAACAAGTATCTCATGCTCGTTATGTGGGGGCAGATGGAATTTATGTAAAACAAAATGTTGGAGCTATTCCATTAAAGTCTAAAAAAGGATTGGGGGGACTTATAAATCATGAGTTTCTTGCATCAGATTTAGATGAATTAGGAATCAGCAGTGCTACAATAAATATTCCTATTACAAATTTTATGCATCTTTCTCAACAGTCGGGAGATATTCCGTATGTGTATGGGGGAGTAACTTATTATTTTAATGAGGAGTATCTTAGAAGTGCATTTGATGTGGTATTAGAACAAACTAGCCAGCGCAATATTTCTGTTGCTGGTATTTTGTTGGTTTCTCCTGAAGGAGATGCCGGAGAACTTCTGAAACATCCGGATTTTAATGGCATAGCTCCTTATACCATGCCTAATATGACTACTATAGAGTCTACGCAATGTTATGCTGCTGCGCTTGATTTTCTGGCACAAAGATATAGTAAACCTGGTATGCGTATTGCGCATTGGATTATTCATAATGAGGTGGATGGAGGTAGCCATTGGACAAATATGGGAGATAAACCAATTGCTACATTTATGGATACGTATCTTCGTTCAATGCGTATGTGTTATAATATTGTACATCAATATGACCAGAATTCAGAGGTTTTTATTTCTTTCTCTCATGGATGGAATATTGCTGCTGGGGGCGGTTGGTATAAGGTCAGAGATATGCTTGACTTTATGAATCTGTTTTGTAAAGCAGAGGGAGACTTCTTTTGGTCATTGGCATGCCATAGTTACCCGGCTCAATTGGGGAATCCTTGTACTTGGGATGATGCTCAGGCTACTTTTTCTATGGATACAGAATATGTGACATTGAAGAACCTTGAAGTATTGGATAAATGGGTTAGTGTCCCACAAAACCAATATAAGGGAGGCATCAGGCGTTCTGTGTGGCTTTCTGAGGCTGGAACATGTTCTCCAAGTTATGCGGATAAGGATTTGCAGAATCAAGCTGCTGGGTTTGCTTTTGGGTGGAAGAAGATCAATGCTTTGGAAGGGATTAATGGAATCCAATGGCATAGTTGGTTCGATCATCTGGGTGATGGTGCTCGTTTAGGATTACGTAAATACAATGATGCGGAATATCAGGGGGAAGCTAAACCGGTATGGATGACTTATCAAAAAGCTGGTACTGATGCAGAAAATGAGTACTTTGAACAATACTTGCAGCGGATTGGTATTGATAGCTGGGAAGGTATCATTCAGAAGATTCCATAATGTTTATTATTTAGGACTATATTGCTAGATATTGTAGTGTAAGTAGTTGGCTATTTCTGTTCTTATTTTTTGATGCCTCTGATGTTTTCTTATAAATTATGTGGTTTATATGGGAGCAAGGATATGATTGGCACTATAATTTTGATGTGCGTCTATTATTCAATAAAAGAATATATTATATCAAACAGATCTTGGATATAAGATGGGGTCTTTAAAATAAGTGGAATCTGTTATTTGTTGGTTATCATAATTATGTTTCTTAGTTAAATGTTTTTTGATACTATCTTTGGCTTAAAGGTTATTCGTATATGCATTTTGACTATGAAATTATCCGCTATATATTAAAGAATGAGTATTCTTTTTCTGTGAGGATTATGATAGATATAGAGTAAATTGCCGAATAAAACTAGCATTTTCTAGAAAAACTGTAGCTTTCATTCGGCAATTTACTCTATATTTTTCTGTATAACCCCAAAACAAGAAATGATGGATACGCTTTATAGGTCATACCGGATGTTGCTTAGCAACATATCCACTGAATTTATCCGTTATCTCCATGATGAGATAGAGTGGAGTAGTAGGCTTATTGCTATTTTAGGTCCACGCGGTGTTGGTAAAACAACTATGCTTTTGCAACATATCAAGCTATATGATAATATCGACGAGACCTTGTTTGTGACAGCTGATGATTTGTATTTTGCAGAACATAAACTGATTGATCTGGCGATGGACTTCTATCAGCATAGAGGAAAAAACTCTATATTGACGAAATACATAAGTATGCTGGTTGGGCTCGGGAGATAAAGAATATATACGATCTGATTCCCGAACTGCAAGTCGTGTATACTGGTTGCTCTATATTGGATTTGGAAGTCGGAGAGGTTGATTTGAGTCGTAGGAAGTTGGAATATCGTATGGCGGGGTTGTCTTTCCGCGAATACCTTGCCATTTCGTATGGTTATCATTTACCTGTTTATTCTTTAGAAGATATACTAGAACATAAAGTAGATTTTCCTTATGCCGAGGCGCGTCCTATTTTGTTGTTTAAGGAGTATCTGCAGCATGGCTATTACCCTTTCTTTCAGGAAAAGGGATATTTGCTTCGTTTACAAAGTATCATTAAGCAGACTTTGGAAAATGATATACCGACTTTTGCGAATATGAATATAGCGACAGCATTGAAATTGAAAAGACTGTTGTATATTATAGCGAAAAGTGTTCCGTTTAAACCAACTTTTACCAAGTTGGCGACTTTGCTTGATATGAATAGAAATACGGTTTCTGATTTGATGTGTTATCAGGAAAAGGCTGGAACAATTAATCAGCTTCGGGCAGAGACGGAAGGTGTCAGACTTTTAGGCAAAGTGGACAAGGTGTATCTGAATATTACGAATTTGTCTTATGTACTTTCTGACAATACACCAGATGTCTATTGAGGTCGCTTTCTGCCATTTTGTATGCAATCACTCTTTTTATATAATCACTTGATCCCTTACTGGCAATTCTTTTCTGCTTATATAAATGTTCAATGTTAAATAATCGCTACTATTTCTTTTTTGCATATGTTATTCCAATTCTGATAAGAAATGTTTCCTTTCTTGACCCTTTGACGATTTGAGAGTGCATCGTTGACGGTAAAACTCTTACGCCTCCATTCCATTGTGGAACAAAAGGTTTCAGGAATTCTCCGTAAGTATTGTATCAGGTGGAACATTATATGGTAGATATAGGCTTAAGACACCTTTTGTTGAGAGCGTGTTCATTTGCTGTTTGCAAACAGCATTTTCTCTCACTTTTTGCTGTTTGCAAACAGCAAATGATTATCTTTGTATCTCATAATACTAAGATATAGGAATGTATGGAAACTCTTTTTGCGAAACAAGACCGTTTGTTGTCATTGACATCGACTGAGATTATAAGGACATTGATGCATCGAATCAATTGGGATGCTCAGTTGGTGGCTATTAGAGGACCTCGAGGAGTGGGGAAAACAACTTTAATGTTACAGTATATGAAACTGCATTATGAGGTTTATAGTAGGGAAGTGCTCTATTGCACACTGGATTCTGTTTATTTCTCTAATCATACTTTGCTGGAATTGGCGGATGTATTCGTAAAGAATGGAGGAAAGCATCTCTTTCTGGATGAGGTACATAAATATCCGACTTGGAGTAAGGAGATAAAAGAAGTATATGACATGTATCCCGATTTGAAGGTTGTGTTCAGCGCGTCCTCTTTACTCAATATATTAAATGCTGATGCCGACTTATCCAGACGCTGTATCCCTTATGAGATGCAGGGGCTCTCTTTCCGAGAATTTCTATTGTTTTATAAACAAATGAGCTTTCCCGTATGTACGCTGGAAGAAGTCTTGACCTCGCCCGAAAAGATTTGTTCGGAAGTGAATAAAGTGTGTCGCCCTTTACCTCTTTTTAAAGAATATCTGCAATATGGATATTATCCGTTTTATTTGAAAAATCAGATAGATTATTATACAAGTATAGAACAGGTTGTTAATTTTATTGTAGAAACGGAATTGCCCCAGTTGTGTGGAATTGATGTGGGTAATGTGCGTAAGATAAAGGCCTTGTTGGGCATTCTTGCAACTTCTGTTCCTTTTGAGGTGGATATTTCCAAATTGTCAACAACTATAGGTATTCATCGTAATACTGTCATCGAATATCTGAATAGCTTGGAAAAGGCGAAACTGCTCCATTTGCTATACGCGGATCTATTGTCTGTTAAGAAGATGCAAAAGCCGGATAAGATTTTTCTGGATAATCCTAATCTGCTATATGCTTTAGCTTCCCATCCTGTGAAAACAGGAACGGCACGTGAAACGTTTGTGGTCAATCAACTTTCGTGTGACAATGAAGTGGAGTACGGGAAGAAAACCGGAGATTTTAGGGTCAATGGAAGATATATTTTGGAAGTTGGTGGTGAAGGTAAAACGTATGATCAGATTGCAGATGTGTCTGATTCTTATATTTTAGCTGATGGAATAGAAACGCCTTACAGGTGTAAATTGCCGATTTGGATTGTCGGCTTCCTGTATTGACGGGGAACCTGCAGGAAATATTCTTTCTTATAATGTCTGGGGCGTAAATAAGCGTGCATAAGCGGTTGATGGTAGGTTAGAGTAGAGTTGCCGAATGAAACCTGCAGTTTTTCTAAAAAATGCTGGTTTTATTCGGTAATTTACTTTATGTTTGTCTGTATAACCCAAAAATGAGAAATGATGGATACACTTTATAGATCATATCGAATACTACTTAGTAACATATCCACTGATTTTATCCAAATTCTATAGTCTGCCTTTGCTATTATATCTTGATTCTCGTAATTCTTTCCTTGTGCGATTTGCTGCAATACAGATATTTCTATGTATATTTGTACGATGTGAACTTAAACAGATTGAAATATGAGTGGCAAGATTTACCCTATTGGCATACAGAATTTTGAAAAAATTCGTAAAGGTGGCTATTTCTATATTGATAAAACTGCATTGATTTATCAATTGGTGAAAACCGGGAGTTACTATTTCCTGAGTCGTCCGCGCCGTTTTGGCAAAAGTCTGCTTATTTCTACGCTTGAAGCCTACTTCCAAGGAAAACGGGAACTTTTTGAAGGGCTGGCTATGGAGAAGCTGGAAAAAGAGTGGATAACGTATCCCGTATTACATCTTGATCTGAATACCGAAAAATATGATACTCCGGAAAGTTTGGAGAATAAACTGAATGGTGCGTTGGTGGAATGGGAAAAGATGTATGGTGCAGAGCCTTCGGAGAAATCCTTAGCGATGCGTTTTGAGGGGATTATTAAGCGTGCCTGTCAGCAAGAGGGACAAAGTGTGGTGATCCTAGTGGACGAGTATGATAAACCAATGTTACAGGCTATTGGTGATGATGTTTTGCAAAAGAGTTTCCGCAATACATTGAAAGCTTTTTATGGCGCATTGAAAAGTCAGGATGGCTGTATTAAGTTTGCTCTGTTGACGGGAGTGACCAAGTTCGGTAAAGTCAGCGTGTTCAGTGATTTGAATAACCTGAATGACATTTCAATGTGGAATAAGTATATAGACATTTGTGGTGTGAGCGAACAGGAACTATACGATAATCTGGATGCCGAACTTCATGAATTTGCCAATGTGCAGGGAGTGACGTATGAAGAGATATGTGGCAGGTTGAAAGAAATGTATGATGGTTATCATTTCACGCACAATTCCAAAGGAATGTATAATCCCTTCAGTCTGCTTCTAGCTTTTGATAGGAATGAGTTTAAAAGCTACTGGTTTGAAACAGGTACTCCCACTTATTTGGTGGAATTGCTGAAGAAACACCATTACGACCTTCATCGGATGGCCCATGAAGAAACCGATGAACAGGTACTGAACAGTATAGATTCTGAATCTACCAATCCTATTCCGGTGATTTATCAGAGCGGATACCTCACCATTAAGGGATATGATGAGCGTTTTGGAATATATCGTTTAGGTTTTCCTAATCGTGAAGTGGAGGAAGGATTTATCCGTTTTCTCCTTCCTTATTATGCGAACGTCAATAAGGTGGAGTCCCCTTTTGAAATTCTGAAATTTGTTCGTGAAGTGGAGGCTGGTGATTATGAATCTTTTTTCCGTCGCTTGCAAAGTTTCTTTTCGGATATTCCCTATGAGCTTGCACGCGAACTGGAGTTACATTATCAGAATGTACTTTATATCGTGTGTAAACTGGTTGGTTTTTATGTAAAAGCGGAATACCATACGAGTGAAGGTCGTGTGGATATGGTGCTGCAGACCGATAAATTCATCTACATCATGGAATTTAAATTGAATGGTACAGCGGAAGAAGCTTTGCAGCAGATAGAGGATAAACATTATGCTCGTCCGTTTGCAACGGATTCACGAAAGCTTTTCAAGATTGGTGTGAACTTTAGTGCTGAAACAAGAAATATAGAAAAGTGGTTGGTGGAGAATTGATGCCTCTGAAATGGATATAAAATATTTGTTTCTCATATTCTCATAAATATGACCTAAGTGCCAGATAACTAATAGAATAAACTATGAGAAATACTTTGAAAATCGGCATTTCTCATAGTTTTATTCACGAATTAGCCTTCATTTGGCTTATTTCTCATACCCGTTGAACTCATTTCTCATAATGCCCCGGGGTTGGTATATAAATAGGCTGTGTGGGCTTGCCTATATTCTGTAAGTAGCCCTGTGCCTTTAAGCGACGGATTTGTCTGCTGGCCATACTTTGAGTGAAACAGCAGAGTGACTGCATATTGGAACGGGTCAATACGGGGTGATTTGCAAAATATCCAGTGAGCTTCTTGTCGATCTCTTCTTCAGAAAGAGAAGCGGAATGTGGTTTGTATTTCGAACGTCGTAAATGAGTACTCATGCACAAACTTTTTAAATCTCTGTCAGCTTGGAAGTTAATGGACTTTAATCTTACTTTGTCTGCACGGGTGGTAAGTGAGTGCACGGGTTCGGTAGCCTGTAATGTAACCTGGAAATAGCCGATCCCATCCAGGTGTACTCGTTCTCCCTCGCACAGATGGTTGCCCATGCATCTGCTCAATTCCATTAGCATGGCTTCTACTTCCGCTTTCCCGAAAGTAGTTGCCATGTGGATTTCTCTTGCCAGCTTTTGAGTGGTTACATGTTGAAAATTAACCACCCGTGGGTGATAACTAGGTTCTTCCCCTTCTTTTTCCGGTTGGGGATTCTTATAAAACTCGAATTGTATTGCCATCTTTGTTTTAATTTAATGGTTATTTATATGTTATGTATTGATGCTCTTGGTGTATCTCGCTTTTATTCTTTTATTATTCAACCGCTATCCTGATTGTTTCACTACAGTGAACGGTCCTTTTCACTCTAGTAGACAGAACTTTTTACTGTAGTGAACAGGCCTGTGCACTGTAGTGGAACGATTGGGATGCTCTTTCAAAGATACGACATTATTAGGTGAAAAACAAGTAATTAACTAGTTGTTTACATGAAAGAAATAGCTAGATGTTTTGTAAGATAAGCTTGGTGGGTAAATAGGAGAATAGCTGTATCTGACTATGAGAAATAACCTGAAAGAGTATGAGAAATAGCGGTTTTTTGAAGGAAATTGATGAGGAAAGTATGAGAAATACCTGTTTTAAAAATGTTTCTCATAATGTAATTCTTTGATTACGCGTGCTTTATCTGGAATCTATGAGAATATGAGAAATGAAATTGAAAAATCTTTTCTAGTAGAGAGATTGAATAAGTATCCCCGGAAAAGTTGGTTGTCTGTAATATTTACAGTATATTTGTATCGTAATAATCGCCCTACAAACACATGCAGGACAAATAAATGAAGTAATGAGAATAACACTAGTAAGAGACGATGGCAAGGTGAACACTATGCGTACGTTGAGAATTGAACAGCTCGTGGAGCAAATGAAAGTGGAAACCAAAACACAGCCCGTCTCAAAAATGAGAGAAGTCCTGCCTTTTATGCTTCCGGGTGATAAAAATGACTATGTACAGAAAGTACCGAGGCTGATACCTGCAGCCGCCTTTTTTCGCAAAGGTGGTATCACGACGATGAGTGAATACAACGGAATTGTGATGATTCAGGTCAACAACTTGTCCGGGCACATGGAGGCGGATGAAGTGAAAGAACGGGTAAAGGAACTTCCGCAGACTTACTTAGCTTTCACCGGTTCTTCCGGAAAGTCCGTGAAAGTATGGGTGCGTTTTACTTATCCCAATGATCTTCTGCCGACAACTAGTGAGGAGGCGGAGCTTTTTCATGCGCATGCCTATCGGTTGGCAGTGAAATTTTATCAGCCACAACTCCCTTATGATATTGAACTGAAAGTACCTTCGTTGGAACAATATTGTCGTTTAACTTTTGACCCGAACTTGTATTTTAATCCCGAAGCAATGCCTATTTATATGAAGCAGCCTGCGGCTATGCCGGGTGAGGTGACTTATCGCGAACGGGTGCAAACGGAAACTTCGCCGTTGCAACGGCTTGCGCCGGGATATGAAAAATGTAATGCGCTTTCTGTACTTTTCGAAGCTGCTTTTGCACGCGCGCTGGATGAAGAGACTGATTATCAACCGGAAGGAGACAAACAATCGCTGTTGATTAACCTTGCAGGACATTGTTTTCGTGCCGGTATTCCTGAAGAAGATACAGTACGATGGTCTCGTGCCCATTATCGTTTGCCGAAGGATGATACATTGGTTCGGGAAACCGTACGAAATGTATACCGTACTTGTGAGGGATTTGCAAGTAAGAGTAGTCTGTTGCCGGAACAATTATTTGTCATGCAGATGGACGAGTTTATGAAGCGGCGTTATGATTTTCGTTTCAACCAGTTGACATCACAAGTGGAATGTCGCGAACGGAATAGCTTTAATTTTTATTTTCATCCGGTGGACAAACGGTTGATGGCAAGTATTGCAATGAACGCGCATTATGAAGGGCTTAAGCTTTGGGATAAAGACGTAGTACGCTATCTGAATTCGGATCATGTGCCGGTTTATCAGCCTATCGAAGAATTCCTTTATGACCTTCCTCATTGGGATGGTAAGGATCACATCGGTGATCTTGCCAAGCGAGTTCCTTGTGATCATCCTCATTGGGCAAAATTGTTTCGTCGTTGGTTTCTCAGTATGATAGCGCATTGGCGTGGAATGGGAAAGAATCATGCAAATAGTACTTCTCCTATATTAATAGGTCCACAGGCTTATCGTAAGTCTACATTTTGCCGGTTGATTTTGCCTCCATGTTTGCAGGCTTATTATACAGATAGTATTGACTTTAGCCGGAAGCGGGATGCCGAGCTATATTTGAATCGCTTTTTATTGATAAACATGGATGAGTTCGATCAGATTGGTATCAATCAGCAGTCTTTTCTCAAGCATATTCTGCAAAAGCCTGTTGTCAATACGCGACGCCCGAATGCTTCAGCAGTAGAGGAGCTCCGTCGGTATGCTTCTTTTATAGGCACGAGTAATCATAAAGATTTGCTGACGGATACTTCCGGCAGTCGTCGTTTTATCGGTGTTGAGGTGACGGGAGTGATCGATGTGGTCCGCCCTATTGATTATGAACAATTGTATGCGCAGGCAATGGCATTGCTGCGTAGTAATGAACGCTACTGGTTTGATGAGAAGGAAGAGGCTATCATGACGGAAGCTAATCGGGAATTTGAACAGTCTCCGGTGATTGAACAATTGTTTCAGGTATATTACCGGGCAGCGGAAGAGGAAGAAGAGGGAGAATGGTTGCTTGCTGCAGATATATTGCAGCGGATACAAAAAGCAAGTAAAATGAAATTTTCTTCCGGGCAAGTTAATTATTTCGGGCGTATCTTGCAGAGATTGGGAGTAAAGTCGTTCAGGAAAACGCGCGGGGTTTATTATCATGTGGTGCCTGTTGAGTAAGGATAATGATGAAATAATGTATAGTAGATGGCTTTTATTATTTTATAATAATTATCTTTGCGTAATAACGTGAGATGTATGAAGACTATGATAAGAAATCCTTTTATAACAAGCGGATATGTCTCTGCTGATTATTTTTGCGATCGCCGTTTTGAGAGCGAACAGTTGGTGCGCGAGGTGATGAATGGGAATAATTTGGCTCTTGTCTCTACCCGGCGAATGGGAAAGACAGGGCTGATCCGTCATTGCTTTCAGTTTCCTGAAATTAAACAGGGTTACTATACCTTTTTTATTGATATATATGATAGCCGTTCATTGCGTGATTTGGTCTTTGCACTTAGTAAGGAGATTCTGGAAGTGCTGAAACCTGTGGGGAAGAAAGCTTTGCAGAGCTTTTGGGAATGTGTGAAATCTTTGCAAGCCAGTATCTCTTTTGATGTGAATGGTATGCCTTCTTTGAATTTGGGGCTAGGGGATATACAAGCTCCGGCTACTACACTCGATGAAATCTTCCGGTATTTGGAACAGGCGGATAAACCTTGTCTGGTTGCAATTGATGAATTCCAGCAGATTTCCGGATATGTAGAGAAAAATGTGGAAGCTACTCTTCGGACCTATGTGCAACATTGTAATAATGCACGTTTCATTTTTGCAGGGAGCCAGCGGCATGTGAAGGGAAATATGTTTTTAACGCCTTCCCGGCCTTTTTATCAAAGTGTATCAATGATGCATTTGGAAAGTATTCCTTTAGAAGAATATATTCGTTTTGCAGGTACTCATTTCAAGCGTGCGGGCAAAGAAATAGAAGAAAACGCTATTGTTGCGATTTATCAACAGTTTGAGGGAATCACATGGTATATACAAAAAGTGTTGAATACGCTTTATGACATGACTCCGGAACAGGGAGTCTGTAGAGTTGAAATGGTGCCAGGCGCTATTCGGCAGATTATTGATTCATTCAGATATACTTATTCGGAGATTCTTTTTCGTTTGCCGGAAAAACAAAAGGAGTTACTGATTGCTATCACTAAAGAGGGAAAGGCTAAAGCTGTCACTTCCGGTGCTTTCATTAGAAAATACAGACTGGCTTCTGCTAGTTCAGTCCAAGCAGCACTAAAAGGGTTACTGGAAAAGGATTTCGTGACTCAGGAAATGGGAATCTGTCAGATATATGATCGTTTTTTGGGAATTTGGCTGAAAGAGAATTATTAAGTCATTTTTCATTTATTGAAGAACGCTTTTCGATAAATCGCGTTAATAATTAGCTGAAACTGCTGTCTGTTAATCAGTTTTATTGTATCTTTGCGGTCTTAACTTTTTTAATGGTAAATAATGAAGGAATTTCTACAACTAATGCGACGTTTTGTGTCGCCTTATAAGAAGTATATCGGCTGGGCTATTGTGCTGAATATTTTGTCTGCAGTATTCAATGTCTTTTCTTTTACTTTTTTGATTCCTATTTTAAGTATTCTGTTTAAAACAGAAGGAGCGGATAAGGTGTATCATTTTATGGAATGGGGCAGTGGAGATTTAGCAGATGTTGCCAAGAATAACTTCTATTATTACATATCTCAGATGATTGTGGATAATGGTCCCACTGTGGCTCTTATTTTCTTGGGACTATTCCTGATGGTAATGACGTTGTTTAAAACAGGTTGTTACTTTGCTTCTTCAGCCGTGATGATCCCATTGCGTACAGGAGTGGTACGTGATATTCGTATTATGGTGTATGCTAAGGTAATGCGTCTGCCGATGTCTTTCTTTTCGGAAGAAAGAAAGGGAGATATTATAGCTCGTATGAGTGGTGATGTGGGGGAAGTGGAAAATTCTATCACTAGCTCATTGGATATGTTGATGAAAAGCCCGATTCTGATTATTATATATTTTGTGACATTGGTTACGGTTAGTTGGCAGTTGACTCTTTTTACTATCATTGTATTACCGGGAATGGGTTGGTTGATGGGAGTCGTCGGAAGAAAACTGAAACGTCAATCACTGGAAGCACAGGCTAAGTGGAGTGATACGATGTCGCAATTGGAAGAAACACTGGGAGGCTTGCGCATCATCAAGGCTTTTATTGCGGAAGATAAAATGATTAACCGCTTCACCAAATGTAGCAACGAGCTCCGGGATGCGACAAACAAGGTTGCTATACGTCAGGCTATGGCTCATCCGATGAGTGAGTTCTTAGGAACGATTCTGATTGTAGCTGTATTGTGGTTTGGCGGTACATTGATTTTGGGACAGAATGCAACCATCGATGCTCCTACATTCATCTTCTATATGGTTATCTTATATAGTGTAATCAATCCATTGAAAGACTTTGCTAAAGCGGGATACAACATCCCGAAAGGTTTGGCTTCCATGGAACGTGTTGATAAAATCCTGAAGGCAGAGAATAAGATTAAGGAAATTCCGAATCCGAAACCGTTGAAAGGTTTGAATGATAAAATAGAATTTAAAGATATTTCTTTCAGCTATGATGGTAAGAGAGAGGTGTTGAAGCATGTAAATCTGACAGTTCCCAAAGGGCAGACGATCGCACTGGTTGGACAATCGGGATCCGGTAAATCTACATTAGTCGATTTGTTGCCGCGTTATCACGATGTACAGGAAGGTGATATTACCATTGACGGAACAAGTATTCGTGATGTACGTATTGCGGATTTGCGCAGTTTGATTGGTAATGTAAACCAGGAGGCTATTCTGTTTAATGATACATTCTTCAATAACATTGCTTTTGGTGTGGAGAATGCGACAATGGAACAAGTTATAGAGGCGGCGAAGATTGCCAATGCGCATGATTTCATTATGGAGAAACCGGAAGGATATAATATGAATATCGGCGACCGTGGTGGAAAATTATCCGGTGGTCAGCGCCAGCGTATCAGTATCGCCCGTGCTATTCTGAAGAATCCTCCGATTCTGATTCTTGATGAGGCTACTTCTGCTTTGGATACCGAATCAGAACGTCTTGTGCAGGAAGCGTTGGAACGTTTGATGAAAACACGTACGACGATAGCTATTGCCCACCGTCTTTCTACGATTAAGAATGCAGATGAAATCTGTGTACTGTATGAGGGTGAGATTGTGGAACGTGGTAAGCATGAAGAACTCATTGAGTTAAACGGTTACTATAAACGTCTGCATGATATGCAGCAGTTGTAATTCTTGATATTGCAATGATATTATTAAGTTTTGATACAGAAGAATTTGATGTACCTCGTGAGCATGGTGTAGACTTTCCGCTGGATGAAGCAATGAAAGTGTCAGTCTATGGTACGAACCGGATACTGGACTGCCTGAAAAACAACGGGGTGAAAGCTACCTTCTTTTGTACAAGCAATTTTGCAGAAAATGCGCCGGAAGTGATGCGGCGCATTATGGACGAAGGACATGAAGTTGCTGCGCATGGATGTGACCATTGGCAGCCACAGGCTTCGGATGTCAGTCGTTCAAAAGAAATTCTGGAACGCCTTACCGGCAGGACGATACAAGGTTATCGCCAGCCGCGTATGTTTCCCGTATCAGATACGGAACTTGAACGGATGGGGTATGTATATAACTCCTCATTGAATCCCGCATTTATCCCCGGAAGATATATGCATTTGTCGGAGCCGCGTACTTGCTTTATGACAGGTAAGTTACTTCAAATCCCGGCTTCTGTAACTCCGTGGATTCGCTTCCCGCTATTTTGGTTGTCTTGTCATAATCTGCCGATGTGGCTGTACCAACTCCTGGTAAACCGGGTATTGAAGCATGACGGATATTTTGTGACTTATTTCCACCCGTGGGAATTCTACCCGTTGGGTGAACATCCTGAATTTAAGATGCCTTTTATTATCCGCAATCATTCCGGTAAAGGAATGGAGGAACGTCTGGATATGCTTATCCGCAAACTGAAAGAAAAAGGATATGCTTTTATGACTTACTCGGAATTTGCACAGATAAAACTGGCTGAACTAAATAAACCGGACGAAAAATGATAAAATTGGCTATTGTATCCCCCTGCTATAATGAGGAGGAAGTGTTGGAAGATTCGGCCGCCCGTTTGACAGCCTTGTTTGATGAGCTGGTGGCGAAAGAAAAAATCAGTGCCGACAGCTTTGTGCTCTTTGTGAATGATGGCAGTAAAGATCGTACATGGAGCATCATTAAGAAACTGCACGGGACGAATCCTTATATAAAAGGAATGAATCTGGCACGGAACGTAGGACATCAGTATGCAATCATGGCCGGTATGATGACCGCTAAAGACTGGAGTGATGCCGTTATTACCATTGATGCCGATTTGCAGGATGATCTGAATGCGATTGAGGAGATGATCGATGCCTATACGGAAGGATATGATGTAGTATACGGGGTGAAAGTATCCCGTCAGGCAGACCCGATGCTGAAACGTCTTTCCGCAACTGCTTTTTATAAACTACAGCACCGGATGGGAGTAGAAACTATCTACAATCATGCGGATTTTCGTTTTCTAAGCCGGAGAGTGCTGGAACAATTATCTCATTATCAGGAGCGCAATGTTTATCTGCGTGGTATTATCCCGTTACTGGGTTTCCCTTCTACTACGGTAGATGATGTGATTCGGGAACGGACAGCCGGAACTTCCAAATATACAGTGAGAAAGATGTTCAGTCTGGCTTTGGACGGGATAACCTCTTTCTCGGTAAAGCCCATTTACGGAATTGTTTATCTGGGAGGTATCTTTGTTTTTATCAGTATTTTGATTGGAATCTATGTTCTTTACGCATTGATTTCGGGTACTGCGGAACATGGCTGGGCTTCTTTGATGTTGTCTATCTGGTTTGTTGGCGGGGTTGTTTTATTATCCATAGGAGCTGTCGGGCTGTATATTGGCAAGATTTATAAAGAGGTAAAACGTCGTCCGCTCTATAATGTGGAAGAAGTGTTGTACGATGATCGGAATAAGTAAGGCTATACTTGAGAAGCACCCGGATTGGCGGGATAAGTTCTGGCAGTTTGTTCGTTTTGGAGTTGTCGGCACTATATCTTCAGCCATTCATTACGGCATATACTGCCTGGTCTTGTTGGTTGCGAATGCCAATATCTCCTTTACGGCTGGTTACGCTGTAGGATTTGTCTGCAATTACTTCCTGACTACTTTCTTCACCTTTCGTTCCAAACCATCCTCGCATAATGCGATCGGCTTTGGTTTTAGTCATCTGATTAATTACCTGCTTGAGATCGGTTTGCTGAATCTCTTCCTCTGGATAGGGGCGGGTGAGCTGCTTGCACCGATACTGGTAATGATTATCGTGGTGCCTATCAATTTCCTGATTCTTCATTTCGTTTATATCTATAAAGGGAGGAAATAACACTATTCACCCCCTTTCATTTAATTCATAAAAAGAAAAGGCTATTATGAAACGTTTTCTAAATCTTGTTGTATATATACTTACCATACATGTTTCGGCTTTGCTGATCGCAGGACTGTTTCGCCTGGTACTTTTTATCTCATCTTATCATCAGTTGACCTCTGAAGCCTTGTCGGATAAGACACTTTCGATGCTTGCTTTTGTACATGGGGTCTGGTTTGACAATGTGATAGGTTGTTACATACTTCTGCTGCCTCTGGTAGTTGCGGTGGTGTGTGGAGTCTGCAACTATTATGGGAAAGCGTTGTTCCGTTTCTTTACGATCTTTTTTAGTGTCTTTTATGGATTGGTTTATTTAATCAGTGCATCGGATATTCCTTATTTTGCCTATTTCTTTAAACATATCAACTCTTCCATATTCGAATGGTTCGGTTATGCAGGAACTACTGCCGGAATGATATTGGGTGAAAGTGCCTATTATCTGTCCATCGGATTATTCCTTCTCTTTCTGGCCGGATTCGTAGTCTGGCTTATCTATCTGGCGCGTTATTTCCATCATCGTAGCCTCACTATTTCCACTCCGTTTCCTTATTGGAAGCGAGGAGGAGCGGTTCTGATCGGCGCTTGTTTAATCGGACTTTGTATCTTTGGAATCCGGGGACGTACAGGTTATAATCCGATCAAAGTGAGTGCGGCATATTTCTGTCAAGATGCTTTTCTCAATCAACTGGGAGTAAGCCCTACTTTTAATCTGCTGACGAGTGTGATGGATGACAGGAGACCTGAAAATAAATACTTGCATCTGATGGATGAGCAGGAAGCCATTACCAAGGCGCAAGCTCTGCTCAACCGGCCGGGAGAACCGAATGTTTCTCCATTGGCTGTTTACAGACATACTTCGAAAATGGATAGCGTGCAACAACGCCGTCCTAATGTTGTATTGATTATGATGGAGTCTATGTCCAGCAAGTTTATGAAGCATTTCGGGCAATCGGAGACTTTGACTCCTTTCCTGGATAGCCTGTATACCCGTTCGATCAGTTTCCGCAATTTTTATTCGGCAGGAATCCATACGAATCACGGTTTGTATGCCACCTTGTATTCTTTCCCGGCTATGATGAAACGGAACCTGATGAAAGGCTCTGTCATTCCCCGCTATTCGGGACTGCCTACCGTACTGAAAGAAAACGGCTATTACAACCTTTTCTTTATGACGCATGAAGGACAGTATGATAATATGAACGCTTTCTTCCGGACGAACGGCTATGATGAAGTATTTTCGCAAGAAGACTATCCGGCTGATAAGGTTGTGAATAGCTTTGGAGTGCAGGATGATTTCTTGTATGACTACGCAATTCCGGTATTGAATCAGCGGGCTGCCACCGGACAACCGTTTTTTGCTACTTTACTGTCCATCAGTAATCATCCGCCGTATGTGATACCTCCTTTCTTCCATCCGAAAACAAGTGAACCGGAGACGCAGATTGTTGAGTATGCGGATTGGGCTTTGCGTCAGTTCTTTGAAGAGGCACGTAAACAACCTTGGTTTGATAATACGATATTCGTATTGGAAGGGGATCATGGCAAGCTGGTGGGAGACGCCGAATGTGAACTACCGGAATCTTATAATCATATTCCACTGATGATTTACTCCAGCCGTATTCAGCCGGAAGAGAAAACTGCATTTGGCGGTCAGGTAGATATACAGCCAACGATATTAGGGTTGTTGAATATTGATTATTTACAGAATAATTTTGGGGTAGACTTGCTGAAGGAAGAACGTCCCTGTATGTTCTATACTGCTGACAATATGGTGGCGGGACGCAATGATACGTTACTCTATCTTTATAATTACGAGACTCAGCAGGAGCTTACTTATCATATCGGTAACGGCAAATTGAATGCTGTTCCGATGGATGATAGCTTTTTGCCTTTGAAAGAATATAGTTTTTCCATGCTCCAATCGGCGGAGTTCCTTGTGAAGCATGGAAAAACGCTTAATTCTATACCTTTTACTCAACAATAGGAGTCGTTTCGGTATTTTCAGGCTGTTGTTTTTTAACGAACTTGTATACCTTGGCTATTTGCCGGAGTACTCGTTTGGGGGATTCGTATACCTCCTCAAACTGATATCCTTCTTTCTCGAATTCGGGAAGATATTTCTCTGCATCATTCGTGCCGATTAACAAGAAACCTTCCGAAGGACGTTTCTCATAGAAGTTGTCGAGACGATTACGCAGATAGAAATTGAGTTCGAAATAATGTACGGGGTCACCTGCTGCATGCAGACTTTCTTCAATGAATTCGTACATCGTTCCTTCGCTTTCCGGCGCAACCTTTTCTATTTCTGTAGCGATGAATTTGACTGACTTCGAATTTAATGCTGCTGGTTGATAAGCGCCGTCCAATGCAAGGTATAATCCCATTGTTAGCACAACGAGAGCGTATAGGAAGCGGTTGCTCAATGCATTTTTTCGTTGATAGAACCACCAGTAGATACCGAGAATGGTAGGGATGGCAATCAGGAACAAGGCTCCTGCTCCGCTGATATTCTGTATCGCACGCATGAAATTAATATTGTCCGGTGCGTGGCGACCCTGGAAAATAGTTTCAGGGATGAGTCCGCATTTTAAAACGATGAAGCAGGTGAACAGTAACAGGCTGATTACTGCAAGAATACTTCCGTATACTTTGATGACTTTAGATTGCTTCTTAACCAGATAGAATAGATATTTGGCAAGGAAATAAGCAATGAAAGGATAGATCGGCATCAGATATACACTACGTTTGCTCTGCGGAATACAATAGAAGACGAAGATCACAACGATACTGGTGAAAGAGAATAAATCCACCGGGTCCATATTCTTTATCCATGTGGTGAAACGTTTCCACCAGGCAGCCGGTTGGATGCTGAATTTATGGTAAGTCAGGCTGAACAGGGAGAGCACGACTAACAGTGTCCAGGGAACGTATCCGGCGAACAGGGTCACAAAATTATAATGCCAGGGGTTCACGCATGAATCGTAACTCATGGTATTAGTCATACGGCCGAGGTTTTCTTCCATAACTAATGCCAGGAACTCTTCTCCACCTTGTTGGTAAGCAGCGACATACCAGCAGAAAGGTAGGATGAGCGAAAGAATGGCCCAGGCGGAAAGTAACAGGAATGCTTTGAAGAAGTTGACACCCCGGAGTAACAAGAAGATGCCTACCACTAAACATGGAATGATAGTACCTACCGGTCCTTTGGTCAGTGTGCCGCAGCTCATCAGGAGAATGGCCAGCCAGGGAATACCTTTGAGCCCCTTCTCATACCATTTGTAGAAACAATACAGAGCGCCAACGGTGAGCGCTGTCAATACCATATCCACCCGGCAGTTTGCTCCGGCCCGGTGCAGCTCAAAATTAGTCAGGGTGATAAAGGCGGCTAACAGCGCCAATTCCACTCCTTTTCTTTTGGCAAAGAACAGAAAGCCGCAGAGAGTCATGGCAATCAAGGCGATGGCAGACGGCAAGCGGGAGGTCATTTCTGTGACTTGCCCTCCATTCACTGCTGCCGAAACAGCAGCAATGCTCCAGTGGAAGAAAGGTGGCTTGTAAGCCATTTCTCCTCCGTTGTTTCTGGGTAAAATCCAGTTTCCGCTATCCAGCATGGAGTAGGAAACGATAGATTCGCGAGGCTCCCCTTTGGTGTGGTACTCCGATAAACCTAGGAAAGGCAGGATAGTAACTACGCAAATGACTAGTAACAGCCAGAAAGCTTTGTTTGAAGTCAATGTTTTCATCTTTATCTTATATTGAATTTTATGTTCTTTTATTTTCTGCCGAAGTCGGCCGGAATTTCTCCCCATTCTTTGGTTTCCCATTTCAGGATACGAGTGGTATAGGTGTTTCCTTGCAACCATTTTTCCGCCCGTTCAATCAACAGAAAGAGTTCTTCTGTTTCCGGGGTTCGGGGGAGTTTGGTCTTGCACTTCTTCTGTCGCACCCAGCTGATGGCATTCGCGCTGTCACTGTAAATGGGCATATCGAAACCTTTCTTTTTCAGCAACGCCAAGCCGTGTACGATGGCTAGAAACTCACCAATATTATTCGTGCCTTTCATCGGGCCGAAATGAAAAATCTCCTGACGGCTGGCAATGTGTACGCCGCGATATTCCATCGGTCCCGGATTACCACTACAGGCTGCATCGACAGCCAGGCTATTGTCGATCACACAAGAAGGTAAAGTATCCGAAGAAGGTTTAGGACCTCCTGATTTAGCCTTTGCATTCTTGCCGATATAAGCATAGGGAGACATTGTCAACGCGCGTTCCGCTTCTTCGCGCGTGTCAAATGATTTGTATTTGGCAGCTTCATATCCTTTGATTTGAAGTTGGCAGTCTGTCCAGGAAGTATAAACTCCGGGGGTGACACCTTCCCATACTACATAAAATTTCTGTTTAGCCATTTTTTCTGACGATAATTTTAGATAGTCAATGAATTGACGCTGCGAAGGTACAAATATATTCTCTAACTGAACAAGTTAGGGGGGATACTTGTTATAAAAAAAAGAGAGTTTTAAGAATATAAAATAAGAAAGGAACTATGATGGAAAGATCTTTTAGTGAAGCTTTGAAACAACGTCGAACTTACTATTCAATTACTAATCAGTCACCTATATCCGATCAGGAGATCGAATGTATCGTTAATATGACCGTGCGCCATGTGCCGTCGGCATTCAATTCGCAATCTACCCGTGTGGTGCTTCTATTGGGAGAATCGCATAAGAAATTGTGGCAGATTGTGAAGGACGCATTAAAGAAGATTGTACCGGCTGAAGCGTTTGTCAAGACAGAGGAGAAGATAGATCATTCGTTTGCCTGTGGGTATGGCACTGTATTGTTTTTTGAGGATCAGAAGGTTGTGAAAGGGCTCCAGGAGGCTTTTCCGGCTTATCAGGAGAATTTCCCGGGATGGTCATTGCAGACTTCTGCCATGCACCAGTTAGCTATCTGGGTAATGCTCGAAGATGTAGGTTTCGGAGCATCGCTACAACACTATAACCCGTTGATTGATGAAGAAGTGCGCCGTGCATGGGATTTGCCGGAACATTGGCATCTGATTGCGGAAATGCCGTTCGGACTTCCTCTCGGCAAACCGGGTGAAAAAGAATTCCAGCCGCTTGAAGAACGGGTGAGAATCTTTAAATAAATCGGGAATGAAGAATGAATAATGAAGAATTGGATGGCATAATGGCTAAAATTCTTTATTCTTCATTCTTCATTCTTCATTAAATGATTAATTTTGTGAGCAAAATTAATCATTTATGGTTCGTATCTTCCTTACCGGCTATATGGGTGCCGGAAAAACGACGTTGGGTAAAGCTTTTGCCCGATATATGGATATACCGTTCATTGATCTGGACTGGTATATTGAAGAGCGTTTTCACAAAACCGTTGGAGAATTATTCATTGAACGAGGCGAAACAGGATTCAGGGAGCTGGAGAGAAATATGCTCCATGAAGTAGCCGAGTTTGAGAATGTGGTAATTTCGACGGGAGGTGGAGCGCCTTGTTTTTATGATAATATGGATTTTATGAACCGGACCGGAAAGACTGTTTTTCTGGAGGTGCATCCGGATGTGTTGTTCAGGCGCTTGCGTGTGGCTAAACAACAACGTCCTATTCTTCAGGGTAAAGAGGATGAAGAACTGAAGGCGTTCATTATTCAGGCACTCGAGAAGCGTGCTCCTTTTTATCATCAGGCACAATATATCTTTAATGCAGACGAATTGGAAGACCGTTGGCAGATTGAAACATCGGTGCAATGTTTGCGACAACTTTTGGGATTGTAGAAGTAACAGTCGTTATATTTTGTGTAATCGTCATTTGGGAAGCTGTGGGATGTGTGTAATTTGTGCCTGATAATGGATTATTATTGGGAGGAATTTTACTGTATTTAGAAATCAGGCAGTTGTAATGTTCTCTTTTTGTTGGAACTTCGTTTTTTTTGAGACTCTTGTTTGTTCATTCGGTCAATATTTGTACCTTGCACTCGTTATGAGATTTTTTATTGACTAGTGACACAAAATTAAGGTAAAGTTCTATATCATGAAAACTTTAAAAGAGAAATTTGGGGAGTTATCCGCTAAAATTAAAGCATCCGGACAGCCTGCAAGAGAATGGTTTCCGCAGTATACACCGGCTTCATTATTAAGTGCGGAAAACTGGTGGGAAGCATTGGCTGTATGTGAATATGCTTTGGACACAAAAGAAGACGAGAAATTAACAGAAGATTTTTTTGAACTGATATTCAGTGCTTTTGACTGTAACGTAGAGGTGGATCTCAACGCGGAAGAATATGAATTCTGGTGGGAAAAGGTGATGCGGGTATGCGACCGTGTGGCAGAGTTTAGCGGTGCGGGATGGGCGCAGAAGGGGGCACAATATTCCGAAGCCCGTTATGGAAAGCGGGATATGAGTTATTTGCTTCCATACTACGAGAAGGCTGCCGATATGGGTTGGGCTGAAGCAGAAGCAACTGTTGCCTATTGGCGATACATGGGATTCTATTGTGAACAAGATAAAGAAGAGGGTGAACGGCGTTTTGCTGCTCTCACTTCTCCCGAAGCTATTTTATGGGGAAAGCATTATCGTGCTTTTGCCGAAGAATTTACAGGGGATAAAGCAAAGGCATTACAGATACGGAATGAACTGCTTGCCGAACTGCCTGAAGGTGAACGTTTGCGTGCTCATGTATATGCATCGTTAGGAGATGCGCTCGACAGAGCGGAAGGTAACGTGGCAGAGGAAGCTGCTTACTACGAAAAAGCCCTGGAAATAGTTCCCAATCTTTATAGTCTTAAAAATCTGGCTACGCTTTATTTCCGTTACCCGGAACTGAATAAACCGAAAGAACTGAGCTTTGAGCTTTGGGAAAAGGCCTGGCATGCCGGTGTGTGGTCTGCCGCTAATTTCCTGGGATATAACTATCAGGAGGAGGAATGGCAGGATATGCCTAAGGCGATTGAATGGCTGGAGAAGGGCATGCTTTATTGTGAACCCTACAGTGCGTATGAACTGGCATTGATCTACCTGTATAATGATGAATATAAGAACGTGGAACGTGGACTGATGTGTCTGAACCGTTGCGTGGAGGATGATTATATACAAGGTATCGAAGGACTGGCCAATATTTATTTCAACGGTGATTTGGTGCCGGAAGACATGAATCGCGCGAAAGAGTTGTTGGAGAAAGCCATTGAGTTGGGTTCGGGAAGTGCAGCTTATCGTTTGGGCTGGATGTATGAACGTGGCTTCTTGTCTGAAGAACCGGATTATGTGAAGGCTTTAGAGTTTTATGAAAAAGCGGCTTCACTGAATAATGCCGATGGGTATTGCCGTGTGGCTCTTTATCTGGCTAATGGATATAGCGGTGTGAAGGACCCTGTAAAATCAAGGGAATATTATGAAAAAGCGGCCGAACTGGGTGCTTGCTTTGCCCTTGTGGAACTGGCATTCTTATATGAGAATGGCGATGGAGTGGAGAAGAATTATGAAAAGTCATTTGAACTGATTAGCAAGGCTGCCGAACAGGGTTATCCTTATGCAATGTTCCGTGTAGGTCTTTATATGGAAAAGGGTGTTCTTGGTGAAGCGAAACCGGAAGAGGCCTTTGCCTGGTATACAAAGGCAGCTGAAGCGGACGATAATGATGCGATCTTTGCTTTGGGACGTTGCTATAGAGAAGGTATCGGAACGGAAGAAAACTGGGATAAGGCACTCGAATGGTTTAGTAAAGGGGCGGAAAAGAATGAAGCCCGTTGTCTGACGGAACTGGGGATGGCTTATGAGAATGGTAATGGCGTGGAAGAGAATCCACAGAAGGCAGTGGAATATATGATGAAGGCTGCCGAACAGGACTATGGTTATGCTCAGTTTAAGATGGGAGATTATTATTTCTTTGGTTGCGGTCCCTGTCTGGAAGATAATAAAACGGCAGTGGAATGGTATGAAAAGGCAGTGGCTAATGAGATTCCGATGGCTATGCTGCGTGTGGGTGAGTATTATCTGTATGACTATGATAGCCTGAATGAGTCGGAAAAGGCTTTTGCTTATTTCAAGAAAGCTGCCGAATATGAATGGTATAGTGAAGGACTGGGTATCTGTTATGAAATGGGTATCGGAGTGGAAGAGAATGAAACGGAAGCCTTTAAATATTATACACTGGCTGCGGATAATGGAAATACGACAAGTATGTATCGTACCGGACTTTGCTATTATAACGGAGTAGGTGTGAAACAGAATTATGCCGAGGCCTATCGCTGGTTCACGGATGCGGCGGGGAATGAGAATGTCGCTGCAATTTATTATCTGGGCAAGATGATGATGTATGGCGAAGGTTGTAACCCTGATCCGGAAGCTGCAGTGCAATGGTTGCTGAAAGCTGCCGAGAAAAATAACGATAAAGCACAATTTGAACTTGGAAATGCCTATCTGACAGGAAATGGCGTGGAAGAAAACGATGAAATTGCAATGGAGTGGTTCGAAAAGGCCGCAGAGAATGGCAATGAGAAAGCTCTTAAAATCACCGGAAGGAGGAGGAAGTAAAAGAGGAACATGGAAAAAGAAGGGAATAATCTGTTTCAGGTCAATCTTAAAGGTATGATTGCCCTGTTATCAGAGCACATTTATAGTAACCCGAATACTTTTGTTCGCGAACTGTTGCAGAATTGCGTAGATGCCATCACGGCACTACGCAATATTGACGAGAATTATAAAGGTCGCATCGATGTCTTTCTGAATGAGGACAAGACAGTGGTATTTCGGGATAATGGTATCGGACTGAAAGAGGAGGAAGTTTATCGCTTTCTGACTGTTATCGGGGAGAGTTCAAAGCGGGATACTCCCGATGCGGACGATTTTATCGGAAGGTTCGGTATCGGATTGTTATCTTGTTTTGTGGTGACCAATGAAATCACCGTAGAGAGTCGTTCTGCAATGGGCGGACAGCCTGTTTGCTGGTGTGGAAAAGTGGATGGGACGTATCAGCTGACTTTATCAGACGAAGAACGGCCTATCGGCTCACAGGTGGTATTGCACCCGAAAGGAGACTGGATGCATCTTTTTGAATATGAAACGTTTAAGAAGATACTGGTGAGTTACGGAGAAGTGTTGCCGTATCCTATCTATCTGCATTATCAGGGGGAAGAGGAGTTGGTAAATACGCCTTCACCTGTATGGCTTGACCCGAAGGCGACTCGTAAGGAGTTGCTGGATTATGGGGCGAAAGTGTTTCAGTCGTCTGCTCTCGATGCTTTCCGGCTCTATACTGAAAGCGGCAAGGTGGAAGGGGTGCTTTATGTCCTGCCTTTCCGTACACAATTTTCAGTGCGCAACTCTCATAAGGTCTATCTCAAGCGTATGCTGTTGAGTGAGGATGATTGCAATCTGTTGCCGTCTTGGGCTTTCTTTATCCGTTGTTTGGTGAATGCAGACGGGTTGCTGTCTACTGCTTCCCGGGAGTCTTTGGTGAGTAATGACCAACTGAAGGATGCCCGGAAAGAGATCGGGGTGGCTATCAAGGATTATTTGCGGGGATTGGTGCAGAATGACCGTGCCATGTTCAACCGGATTCTGGATGTTCATCACTTTCATATCAAGGCGATTGCTTCGGAGGATAATGAATTGCTTCGTTTGTTTATGGATTACCTTCCTTTTGAAACCAATAAGGGGTTGCGTGGCTTTGGAAGTATTCGTTCGGCAAGCAATGTGATATGTTATACCAAGAATCTGGAGGATTTCCGGCAAGTACGACGTATAGCCGGAGCACAGGGTTGGCTGGTCGTGAATGCTGCTTATACGTTTGATGAAACTTTGTTGAAAAAGTATGTCCGTCTGAATCCGGAACTTACTTTGGATGAAATATCTCCTTCACGGTTGCTGGAGCAGTTTGGTGAAGTGGAGGCGAACCAGGAGTTTCAGGCTTTTGAGGTGAAAGCGAACGAGTTGTTGAAGCGGTTTGGTTGTATCTGTCGTCTAAAGCATTTTACTCCGGTGGATATTCCGGTTATTTTTGTGGCGGAGGAAAAGGAGAATGCTGCTAAAAGTGCTAATAATCCGTTGGCGGCTGTACTGGGGGCTGTGAATACTACAAAGCAGATTCCGCCGACACTCACTTTCAATGCGGATAATGAAATGGTGCAGACCTTATTGCAAATACAAGGAGACAATAAACTGTTTCAGCATGTGGTGCATATATTGTATGTACAATCGCTTCTGCAAGGTAAATATCCGGTGAACAGCGAAGAAATGGAGCTTTTCAACCATTCGCTAAGTGAACTGATGACTTCGAAAATGAATGATTTTATAAACTTCCTGAATTAAAAAAAGAGTATGAGATACACACTTGAAATACAAAAATTGCTGTTGCAGACACAGAATAACAACCTGCATCCCCGCGAAAAAGCCAATCTATTGAAAGAGGCTATCCGCATCGCCGATGAGAACGAAGATGTGGAATGGGCTACGGAGTTGAGACTGGATCTTATTTATGAACTGAATCTTCTTTCGGCGGATGCTGAAGAGATTACCGTGTTCTCTAAAATTCTGGATGATTACGAGAACCACAAGGATGTGATTAAGGAAGATGACTTGTTGTGGAAATATAAGTGGATATGGGCTTGTACGTTCGATCTTCCGGAGATCCCGATGGAGCAGGTACAGGCAATTGGGGAGGATTATAAAACCCGTATCCTCCGGAACGGATATTCTTTGCGGAGTTATTATCACCGCTGGTCTGTGGAATGTGTCTGGATGCGGCAGTATGACAAGGCGAAAGAATACATTGATAAAATGTTGAATGAGAAGATAGACGATCAGTCGTGTGAGGCTTGTGAATTGAACTTTATGCTGGATTATTATCTGGAAACGGGACAGTTTGATGAGGCTTACAGCCGCGCGCAACCGTTGATTAATAAGCAGGTCACTTGTTATGAAGCCAATTTGCGGGCTTATTTGAAGCTTGCTTATTATGCGCAGAAAGCAGGTAAACCGGAGATTGCCGCCGATATGTGTGCACGTGCCGAAGAAGCATTGGTGGGAAGAGAGAAGGATGAATATCTTTTGCTCTACCTGGGATTGTTTATTGCCTATAATATGATGACGAAGCCGGAAAGAGCTTGGGAATATGCCGAACGCTGTATCGGTTGGAGTTTGCGTACTAATACGCTGAAGAGTTATCGTTTCTCCTGTGATATGGTAGAGGCTCTGAAATATGAAACCCGTCCGGAAGTCTCGTTGTCTTTGCCGGAAGAGTTCCCGCTTTATCGTCCGGATGGAATTTATCAGGTAAACGAACTTCGCAATTATTTCTATCAACAGGCAGAAGAGCTGGCACGTCGCTATGACGCCCGTAACGGAAATAGTGGTTATATGGACCGTTTGAAAGATTTAATGTCTAATTAATTGCCAACATGTAGATTAATCCGTATTTTTGCCGTCCAATTATTTACTAAAAACACTGAATAACAGAAAATGAGAAAGTGGCGTATTGAAGATTCTGAGGAACTCTACAACATCACAGGTTGGGGTACCTCGTACTTTGGTATTAATGACAAAGGTCATGTAGTTGTTACACCTCGTAGAGACGGAGTGACTGTCGATCTGAAAGAACTGGTCGATGAGTTGCAATTGCGTGATGTGGCTTCTCCCATGTTGATACGTTTTCCGGATATTTTGGACAACCGTATTGAAAAGATGTCTTCCTGCTTTAAACAAGCGGCCGAAGAGTATGGTTATAAAGCCGAGAACTTTATAATTTATCCGATTAAGGTCAACCAAATGCGCCCGGTGGTGGAAGAGATTATCAGCCACGGAAAGAAGTTCAATCTCGGACTGGAAGCCGGTTCCAAACCGGAACTCCATGCAGTGATTGCGGTCAATACGGATTCTGACTCATTGATTGTCTGTAACGGATATAAAGACGAAAGTTACATCGAACTGGCTTTGCTAGCCCAGAAAATGGGAAAACGTATCTTCCTCGTTGTAGAGAAGATGAACGAACTGAAGCTGATTGCAAAGATGGCAAAACAGCTGAATGTGCAGCCTAACATCGGTATACGTATCAAACTCGCTTCTTCCGGTAGCGGAAAGTGGGAAGAGTCTGGAGGTGATGCCAGCAAATTCGGCTTGACTTCCAGTGAACTTCTCGAAGCGCTCGACTTCCTGGAGAGCAAAGGGATGAAGGATTGTTTGAAACTGATTCATTTCCATATTGGCAGTCAGGTGACAAAGATACGTCGTATTAAAACGGCTTTGCGTGAGGCTTCACAGTTCTACGTACAGCTACATTCGATGGGATTCAATGTGGAATTTGTAGATATTGGCGGTGGACTCGGAGTAGATTATGACGGAACCCGTTCGTCCAATAGCGAAGGCAGCGTGAATTATTCCATCCAGGAATATGTAAACGACTCTATTTCTACTTTGGTGGACGTGAGCGATAAAAATGGTATCCCACACCCGAATATCATAACGGAGAGTGGACGCGCATTGACGGCACATCATTCTGTTCTTATCTTTGAGGTACTTGAAACCGCTACATTGCCCGAATGGGATGACGAGGAAGAGATAGCTCCGGATGCGCACGAATTGGTGCAGGAGTTATATGGAATCTGGGATTCGCTGAATCAGAACAAAATGTTGGAGGCGTGGCATGATGCGCAGCAGATCAGGGAAGAAGCGCTGGACTTGTTCAGTCATGGAATCGTAGATCTGAAAACCCGTGCACAAATCGAGCGTCTGTATTGGTCTATTACACGTGAGATTAATCAGATTGCCGGCGGTTTGAAACATGCGCCTGATGAATTCCGCGGACTGTCTAAGTTGCTTGCCGATAAATATTTCTGTAATTTCTCGCTCTTCCAGTCGCTTCCCGACTCTTGGGCGATTGACCAGATATTCCCGATCATGCCTATCCAGCGATTGGATGAGAAACCGGAACGTTCGGCTACTTTGCAGGATATTACTTGTGACTCGGACGGTAAAATTGCTAATTTTATTTCTACCCGTAACGTGGCTCATTATCTGCCTGTGCATACACTGAAGAAAACGGAACCTTACTATGTGGCTGTGTTCCTGGTCGGTGCTTATCAGGAGATTCTGGGAGATATGCATAATTTGTTCGGTGATACGAATGCCGTGCATGTTTCGGTGAACGAGAAAGGATATAATATCGAACAGATTATTGATGGAGAAACGGTAGCGGAGGTGTTGGACTATGTACAGTATAATCCGAAGAAGCTGGTACGTACACTCGAAACCTGGGTGACGAAGTCGGTGAAAGAAGGAAAGATTTCTTTGGAAGAAGGAAAAGAATTCCTTTCCAACTATCGTTCAGGGCTTTACGGATATACTTATTTGGAATAGATAAGTAGGCACGAATTACACGGATTTCACGGTTTTAGTTGTGTGAGAACGTAAAGCAACCATGAAATTATGCGAAGCCACCGTGAAATCCGTGTAATCCGTGCCTAAAAATAAGAATAGGAAATGAGAGAAAAACTAACAGTTATTAAGGTGGGTGGCAAAATCGTAGAAGAGGAAGCCACCCTTCGTCAGTTGTTAAATGACTTTGCCGCTATCGCTGGACATAAAGTTTTGGTTCACGGCGGCGGCCGTTCGGCTACAAAGATTGCCGCGCAACTGGGTATTGAAAGCAAAATGGTAAATGGTCGTCGGATTACCGATGCTGAAACTTTGAAGGTCGTAACGATGGTATACGGCGGATTAGTGAATAAAAATATTGTGGCAGGTCTGCAGGCACGCGGAGTCAATGCACTCGGATTGACCGGGGCGGATATGAACGTGATCCGTTCGGTGAAACGCCCGGTGAAAGAGGTAGACTATGGTTTTGTAGGTGACGTGGAAAAGGTGGACGCTACTTTGTTATCTGATTTGATACATAAGGGAGTGGTTCCGGTAATGGCTCCATTGACGCATGACGGACACGGCAATATGCTGAACACGAATGCAGATACCATTGCCGGGGAAACGGCGAAAGCGTTGTCGGCCCTGTTTGATGTGACATTGGTATATTGTTTTGAGAAGAAAGGCGTGTTGCGTGACGAGAATGATGACGACAGTGTGATTCCCCAAATCACCCGTGCCGAATTTGAACAATATGTAGCTGATGGCGTTATTCAGGGAGGCATGATTCCCAAGTTGGAGAATTCTTTTGAAGCAATAAATGCAGGAGTTTCTGAAGTGGTAATCACCTTAGCATCAGCGATTAATAACTCTGGTGGAACAAGAATAAAAAAATAATTCAAAAAAAGTAGTGGGCGACTGTAACTTTTCATATCCTAGCCCGTCATTATTATAGAGATGCAAGAAATCAGCTTCCGAAACGATATTTTGCCGTTGAAGGATAAACTCTTTCGATTGGCTCTCAGAATCACCCTGGATAGGGCCGAAGCCGAGGATGTCGTTCAGGACACCATGATAAGAGTGTGGAATAAGCGTGATGAGTGGTCTCAGTTTGAATCAGTCGAAGCCTATTGCCTGACAGTGGCAAAGAATCTGGCGATAGATCGAAGTCAAAAGAAAGAAGCTCAAAACGTGGAACTCACCCCCGAAATGGAGGAAGAACCTGATGCAAACAGTCCGTATGACCAGATGATTCATGATGAAAGAATGAACATTATTAATAGACTGGTAAACGAACTTCCCGAAAAACAGCGGCTTATCATGCAACTGAGGGACATTGAAGGTGAAAGCTATAAGAAAATTGCAGGGTTGCTGAATCTGACAGAGGAACAAGTTAAAGTGAACCTCTTCAGAGCCAGACAAAAAGTAAAACAAAGGTATTTAGAAATTGACGAATATGGATTATAAGGATATAGAACAGCTCCTGGAGCGATACTGGCAATGCGAAACTTCCGTTGAGGAGGAAGCAACATTGCGCGACTTCTTCGCAAAGGAGGAAGTTCCGGCTCATTTGCTTCGCTATAAAAACCTGTTTGTTTATCAACAGGTTCAGCAGGAAGTAGGACTGGGCGAAGACTTTGATGCACGTATTCTGGCAGAGGTGGAGCCTACGGTGGTAAAAGCGAAACGCTTGACACTGACCGGTCGTTTTATTCCTCTGTTCAAAGCCGCTGCCGTGATTGCAATCATCCTTTCTTTGGGGAATGTGGCACAACATTCTTTCTCCGGAGATGACGGAAGTGTATTGGCAACGGATACCATTGGTAAACAAGTAACAGCACCATCGGTCGCTATCTCAAATGATGTGAAAGCGGAACAGGTTCTAGCCGATAGTTTGGCGAGGGTCAACCACAAGGTGCAAGTTATAAACGAATAGACATTTTCATTTGCTTTAAACATATAATATAGTTAGTGTGCTTAATTAAAACAACAACGAAGGCGAAACTGTGAAGTTTTCAATTCTCTCAAATTTTTATAATAAAACTAACTAAATAAATGGGCTACCGCGCGATGCAGTAGCCCTTTTATGCTTTTAGACTGTATTTATTTAATTTGCCGTATGTTTTTCCGTGGAGCGTCAACTTCTTGTGGATTGCCTTTATAGGCAATATCGCCACTTCCTTTCACGCGTGCAACCAGTTTCTGACTTGCATAACAACTGATGTTTCCGGATCCACTGATACTTGCATCCGTATTCTCTGCTTCTAAATCTGCGGCCTGAATGTTTCCCGATCCGGCAATAGAATATTTTGCTTGAATGGCTTTACCTTTAAGATTGATATTACCCGAACCTGAAATACCTGCCTGACATTCCTGGCTCTCTATTTGTTGCAGTCTAACATCTCCCGATCCGTTAATAGAAACAGCCATTCTTCGGCAATTAAGCCCTTCTCCCTGAATGTTTCCCGAGCCGTTTATATGGAATTCAATATCTTTAGAGGTTTGTATTCCATTGATTAATTTTATATTTCCCGAACCATTGATCGTTAACTTATTTAATTCCGGAGCAAAAACTTTTATTTCCAGTTTTCCTTTCCAGATACTGACATTCTTCTTGAATTTTATAATTAATGTATTACCGGCTACATACGTTTCTACAAGTGGTATAATGTTGTCGGAACCATGTATCTCCACGTGACTGCGTGTGTCTTGGTGATAACTGATATTGGCACTTCCCAATAGTTTGATTTCATTGAAATGATCGGCTTTTACTTCTTGGGAGATGTAGTTTTTGCTGCCTACTACGTGTTTTCCCTGCAAGCAAGAGCCGGCAGTAAGTACTAGAGACAATCCGGTGACTAATACGAGCAATAAACTTGTTTTCATAATTATGTTTTTCTATGATTGATATGACAGTTAGACGGAAGAAACTGATATAAAGTTGCATCTTCCGCGAAGTTTTTCATTGGAATCTTCTTTTTTATTACTTTTGTGCCTGTTGATAGGAGGATTATAATGGATAAGATCATAGAAGATGACGAATTGGGACGTCTGATAGTGCGCGTCAATTCACGTGCGAGGAGTCTTGTGTTTCGTACAAAGAGTGATGCTGTTTATGTTTCAGTTCCTCCCGGCACTACATTGAAAGAAGTGAAGCAGGCGATCGAGAATCTGCGTGGTAAACTTCTGGCCTCCCGTCAAAAACTAGCCCGGCCGTTGATTGATTTGAACTATAAAATTGATGCGGAACACTTTAAGTTGTCCTTGGTGTCCGGTGAAAAGGATCAGTTTCTGGCTAATTCCCGGTTGGGAGTTATGGAAATAGTTTGTCCGCCTCATGCGGATTTTACGGATGAGAAACTGCAAAGCTGGTTGCATAAGGTAATTGAAGAATCGTTGAGGCGGAATGCGAAAAGTATCCTTCCTTCCCGTTTGGCTTCTTTGTCCAAGCAATGCGGACTTCCCTATTCAAGTGTGAAAATAAACTCCAGCCAAGGCAGATGGGGAAGCTGTTCGGCTCGAAAAGATATTAACTTATCCTATTATCTGGTTTTGTTACCTTCTCATTTGATAGATTATGTGTTGTTGCATGAGTTGTGCCATACCCGTGAGATGAATCATAGTGAACGATTTTGGGCTTTACTGAATCAATTTACAGAAGGGAAAGCACTGGCTTTGCGGGGAGAATTAAGAAAGTACCGCACGGAAATTTAAAATGCTTTATTGCCAAGGTAGTGCCGTTACGTTGTCACACTTGTGCCACCACGATGGCACAGCCGTGCCAATGCGATGGCATAGTTGTGCCAACATGGTGGCACAAACTTAATTAATACCTTTACTATTTGGCTAATTGTTTAATCCCGTCTGATTCTTTTTCGAACTGATAAGTTCCTCCTTTTTCACTAAGATCAAACGTAGATACTAATTCAGTCTTATTATCTACAATCAACAAGGCGCTCTGTTCGGCAAAACGTCCCACTTCTATTGTGTAAGGCTCTTCCGACATGGTTTTATTGGAGATCAGACTGTCATTGACAAACAAAGAGATAGAATCTCCGGCAAAACCCTTTACCAGACTGATTGTGTAGCTTTCAATAAAATGACGTTCTTCCTGCTTTTCCCGTTGTAGTCGCATGCTCATATAGACAAAAATAACTACGACAAAAATGACGGCAAAAGCAAGCAGTCCGTTGCCTACCATAAACTGTTTATTTGTGTTGAGACGATGTGCCATAGTCGTTATTTTTTGAATTACGGCGTAAAGATACGAATATAGCACTGTTAATTCATACTTTTTTTCTTTAATGTTTTGTAGTCGAACAGATTATTTATATCTTTGCAACCGAAAACGGATGAAAGGTGGAGGGGCAATTAAGCTCCTTTTTTTGTTCTTATATAGCTAATAAATGATAGAAAAGAAAACAGTTTGTCAGATTGTAGAAGAGTGGCTGGAAGGAAAAGACTACTTTTTAGTAGAGGTAACCGTGAGCCCGGATGACAAGATTGTGGTTGAAATAGACCATGCAGAAGGTGTTTGGATTGAAGATTGCGTGGAGCTTAGCCGCTTCATAGAGTCGAAACTGAACCGCGAAGAGGAAGATTATGAACTGGAAGTAGGGTCGGCTGGGATCGGACAACCCTTTAAAGTTCTGCAACAGTATTATATCCACATCGGACAAGAGGTGGAAGTGCTGACCGGAGACGGACGGAAGCTGGCCGGTATACTGAAAGATGCCGATGAAGAGAAGTTTACGGTAGGCGTACAAAAGAAAGTAAAAACCGAAGGATCAAAGCGCCCGAAGCTGGTAGAAGAGGACGAAACCTTCACTTATGAGCAAATAAAATATACTAAATACTTAATTAGCTTTAAATAGTTATGGCCAAAAAAGAAGAAACAATCAGCTTGATTGATACATTTTCGGAATTTAAGGAACTGAAGAATATCGATAGAACGACGATGGTTAGCGTACTCGAAGAGTCGTTCCGTAGCGTAATCGCGAAAATGTTTGGCACCGATGAAAATTACGACGTGATCGTGAACCCGGACAAGGGTGACTTCGAGATATGGCGTAACCGTGAAGTTGTGGCCGATGAAGATTTGACTAACCCGAATATGCAGATTTCGTTGAGCGAAGCACAGAAAATTGATGCTTCTTACGAAGAAGGTGAAGAGGTGACTGACGAGGTAATCTTTGCCAAGTTCGGACGTCGTGCGATCCTGAATCTTCGCCAGACATTGGCTTCCAAGATTTTGGAACTCGAAAAAGACAGTATTTATAATAAATATATAGATAAGGTAGGTACTATCATCAATGCAGAAGTATATCAGATCTGGAAAAAAGAGATGTTGCTTTTAGACGATGAAGGAAACGAATTGCTGTTACCTAAGACCGAACAAATCCCGAGCGACTTTTATCGTAAAGGTGAAACGGCCCGTGCAGTAGTTGCCCGCGTGGATAACAAGAATAATAATCCTAAGATTATCTTGTCACGTACTTCTCCCGTTTTCCTGCAACGCCTGTTCGAGATGGAAGTACCCGAAATTAATGATGGTTTGATTACCATCAAGAAGATTGCCCGTATCCCCGGCGAACGTGCCAAGATCGCGGTGGAATCTTACGATGACAGAATCGACCCTGTAGGAGCCTGTGTAGGTGTAAAGGGAAGTCGTATTCATGGCATTGTTCGTGAACTTCGCAATGAGAACATCGACGTAATCAATTATACATCGAACATCTCATTGTTTATACAGCGCGCTTTAAGCCCGGCTAAGATTTCTTCTATTCGTCTGAACGAGGAAGAGAAGAAAGCAGAGGTATTCCTCAAACCGGAAGAAGTTTCGCTGGCTATCGGTAAAGGCGGTTTGAATATCAAACTGGCCAGTATGTTAACTGAGTACACTATCGACGTGTTCCGTGAGTTGGATGAGAATGTAGCTGACGAAGATATCTATCTCGACGAGTTCAGAGACGAAATCGACGGATGGGTGATCGACGCTATCAAAGCTATCGGCATCGATACAGCGAAGGCTGTGTTGAATGCTCCTCGTGAGATGTTGATTGAAAAGACGGACTTGGAAGAAGAGACAGTGGACGAGGTAATACGCATTTTGAAATCGGAGTTTGAAGAAGAAGATCCTTCTTCAATTGAAAATTAAAAATTAAAAATTAAAAATTTGCGATGCAATACAACGCAGCAGACTTTTATTTTTTAATTCTCAATTCTCAATTTTCAATTCAACAAGCTCCATTTATTCATTAATTTTAAAATATGACGATAAGGTTAAACAAAGTTACAAGAGATTTGAACGTAGGAATCGCGACGGTAGTTGAGTTCCTGCAAAAGAAAGGGCATACCGTTGAGGCTAATCCTAATACTAAAATTAGCGAGGAGCAATACGCTATACTCGTAAAGGAGTTTAGTACAGATAAGAACCTTAGACTTGAATCGGAGCGTTTCATACAGGAACGTCAGAATAAGGAACGTAATAAGGCGTCGGTATCGATTGAAGGCTTCGAAAAGCAGCCTGAAAAACCGAAGTCGGAAGATGTGATTAAGACAGTCGTACCTGAGGATGCACGTCCGAAGTTTAAACCTGTCGGAAAAATAGATTTGGATAAATTGAACGGTCGTAAACCTGAAAAGGTAGAGAAAGAACCGGAACAGAAACAGGAAGAACCGGTTGTGGAACGGCCTGTCGTTAAACCCGAAGTGAAAAAGGAGCCCGAGAAGAGAGAACCCGAGGTGAAGAAGGAAGAGGTGGTGACACCTCCTGTTTCTGTAGTAGAGCCTACTCCAGTGGTGGTTGAACCCGTAGTAGTGCCGGAACCTGTAGTGGAGACGAAGCCGGTAGAAGTTGAAAAAGTAGTAGAAGAAGTGAAAAAAGAAGAGCCGAAGGTAGTAGTAGCTGCACCTGTGAAGGCGGAAGAACATAAAGAAGAAGAAAAGGTGGAAACTGCACAGGCTGAAGTAACCCCGGTAGCGGAAAAGGCTCCGGAGGATGATGGTGTTTTCAAAATCCGTCAACCGGAATTAGGCGCGAAGATTAATGTGATCGGTCAGATCGACTTGGCTGCATTGAATCAGTCTACTCGTCCCAAGAAGAAATCGAAGGAAGAGAAACGTCGCGAACGTGAAGAAAAGGAAAAAATCCGTCAGGATCAGAAGAAGTTGATGAAGGAAGCTATCATCAAGGAAATCCGTAAGGATGATTCTAAATTGGCGAAGAGCGGACCTAAGGACAGTGCGGAAGCAGCTGCTAATAAGAAGAAACGTAACCGTATTAATAAAGAGAAGGTGGACGTTAACAATGTTGCAACTTCCAACTTTGCTGCTCCAAGACCTAATGTACAGGGTAAAGGCGGCAATAGTAACGGTCAGGGTGGTCAGGCCAACGGACAGGGAAATAACAACAGAAGAAATAACAATAACAATAAAGATCGCTTCAAGAAGCCGGTTATCAAACAGGAAGTGAGCGAGGAAGACGTAGCAAAACAGGTAAAAGAAACCCTTGCACGTCTGACAACCAAAGGTAAGAATAAAACGTCCAAATACCGTAAAGAGAAACGTGAAATGGCTTCCAACCGTATGCAGGAACTGGAAGATCAGGAAATGGCAGACAGCAAGGTATTGAAGTTGACCGAGTTCGTTACGGCTAACGAATTGGCAACGATGATGGATGTTTCTGTTAACCAGGTTATCGCTACTTGTATGAGTATTGGTATCATGGTTTCCATCAACCAGCGTTTGGATGCTGAAACCATCAATCTGGTGGCTGAAGAATTCGGATTCAAGACTGAATATGTAAGTGCGGAAGTGGCACAAGCTATCGTTGAAGAAGAAGATGCTCCGGAAGATTTGCAACCGCGCGCTCCGATTGTAACAGTGATGGGACACGTTGACCACGGTAAGACTTCTTTGCTCGACTATATCCGTAAGGCGAATGTAATTGCCGGTGAGGCCGGAGGTATTACCCAGCATATTGGTGCTTATAACGTGCAACTGGAAGATGGTCGTCGTATTACGTTCCTCGATACTCCGGGTCACGAAGCGTTTACCGCTATGCGTGCACGTGGTGCCAAAGTAACGGATATTGCTATCATTATTGTGGCTGCCGATGATAACGTGATGCCACAGACGAAGGAAGCGATCAATCACGCGATGGCTGCCGGTGTACCTATTGTATTTGCAATCAATAAGGTAGATAAACCGACTGCAAATCCGGATAAGATTAAAGAAGAACTGGCTGCAATGAATTACCTTGTTGAAGAATGGGGTGGTAAATATCAGTCGCAAGATATCTCTGCCAAGAAAGGTATGGGTGTGGAAGACTTGCTGGAAAAAGTATTGCTCGAAGCAGAAATGCTCGACTTGAAAGCAAATCCGGACCGTAATGCTACGGGTTCCATCATCGAATCTTCACTGGATAAGGGACGTGGATATGTAGCTACTGTATTGGTATCTAACGGTACTTTGAAAGTAGGAGACATCGTATTGGCGGGAACCAGCTACGGACGTGTGAAGGCTATGTTCAACGAACGTAACCAACGCGTCAAGGAAGCAGGACCTTCCGAACCGGCATTGATTCTGGGATTGAATGGTGCTCCTGCTGCAGGTGACACATTCCATGTAGTCGAAAGCGATCAGGAAGCTCGTGAGATCACTAATAAACGTGAACAGCTGGCTCGTGAACAAGGTTTGCGTACGCAGAAGATCCTTACATTGGATGAGTTGGGTCGTCGTATTGCTTTGGGTAACTTCCAGGAATTGAACATCATCGTTAAGGGTGACGTGGATGGTTCTGTGGAAGCGTTGAGCGATTCGTTGATTAAGTTGTCTACGGAACAAATTCAGGTAAATGTGATCCATAAGGGTGTGGGAGCAATTTCTGAATCCGATGTTTCTCTGGCTGCTGCTTCGGATGCGATTATTGTCGGATTCCAGGTACGTCCTTCGGGTGCTGCCGGTAAGATGGCCGACCAAGAGGGTGTTGACATCCGTAAGTATTCTGTCATCTACGATGCAATCGAAGAGGTAAAGGCTGCTATGGAAGGTATGTTGGCTCCGGAAGTAAAGGAACAGATTACTGCAACCATCGAAATCCGCGAAGTATTCAATATCACGAAAGTCGGTCTGGTAGCCGGAGCAATGGTGAAGACCGGAAAGGTGAAACGCAGCGACAAGGCTCGTTTGATCCGCGATGGTATCGTAATCTTTACCGGAAACATCAACGCATTGAAACGTTTCAAGGACGATGTGAAGGAAGTAGGTACAAACTTCGAGTGTGGTATCAGTCTGGTGAACTGCAACGACATGAAGGTAGGCGATATGATCGAGACATTCGAAGAAATAGAAGTGAAACAGACACTGTAATAGGCAGTGCTGAATCAATATCAGGCACGGATTACGCGGATTTCACGGTTCTTTAATAAATCCGTGTAATCCGTGAAATCCGTGCCTGAATTATATCATAGAATAGAAGAATATGGCAACGATTGATATAATTATCCTTATTGTAATAGGCGCCGGAGCGATTGTAGGTTTTGTAAAAGGCTTCATTCGTCAGTTGGCTTCTATTTTGGGGTTGATAGTCGGCCTGTTGGCAGCGAAAGCTCTGTATGCCTCTTTGGCGGAAAAGCTTTGCCCGACGGTGACGGATTCAATGACAGTTGCGCAAGTGTTGGCTTTTATCATGATCTGGATTGCCGTACCATTGATCTTTGTATTGATTGCCTCGCTATTGACAAAAGCAATGCAGGCTATTTCGCTGAACTGGCTGAATCGCTGGTTAGGAAGTGGGCTGGGAGCACTTAAGTTTCTGTTGTTAACGAGTGTAGTGATTGGTGCGATAGAGTTTGTGGACAGCGATAATAAGTTAATTAGTGCAACAAAAAAGGAAGAATCTTTGTTATATTATCCGATGGAAACGTTTGCGGGGATCTTTTTCCCTGCTGCGAAGAATATGACGCAACAATATATATTAGAGAATAAAGATAAAGATGCAACAAGAACCCAATAAAATGAAACCCAATCAGAAAGACGAACTTGAAAAGAAGACTGATAATGAGTTTGTCCGGAAATTTGCGGAGGAGAAATATAAATACGGCTTCACCACAGAGGTGCATACGGATATCATTGAGCGTGGACTTAATGAAGATGTCATTCGTCTGATTTCATCGAAAAAGGACGAACCGGAGTGGTTGCTGGAGTTTCGACTGAAAGCGTATCGCCATTGGCTGACGCTGGAAATGCCTACCTGGGCACATCTCCGTATCCCTGAAATTGATTATCAGGCAATTTCTTATTATGCCGATCCGACAAAGAAGAAAGAAGGACCGAAGAGCATGGAGGAAGTCGATCCTGAACTGATAAAGACGTTTAATAAACTGGGAATTCCTTTGGAAGAGCAAATGGCTCTTAGCGGAATGGCAGTGGATGCCGTTATGGACTCTGTTTCCGTAAAGACTACCTTCAAGGAAACGCTGATGGAGAAAGGAATTATATTCTGTTCGTTCAGTGAAGCCGTGCGGGAGCATCCGGATCTGGTGAAGAAATATATGGGCTCGGTAGTAGGTTATCGGGACAATTTCTTTGCAGCGTTGAATTCCGCAGTGTTCTCTGACGGCTCTTTCGTGTATATTCCGAAAGGAGTGCGTTGCCCGATGGAGCTTTCCACTTATTTCCGTATCAATGCCCGTAACACGGGACAGTTTGAGCGTACGCTGATTGTAGCGGATGATGATTCGTATGTTTCTTATCTGGAAGGATGTACGGCTCCGATGCGGGATGAAAATCAGTTGCATGCCGCTATCGTTGAGATCATTGTGCACGACCGTGCAGAGGTAAAATACAGTACCGTTCAGAACTGGTATCCGGGAGATGCGGAAGGCAAGGGCGGTGTATACAACTTTGTGACCAAACGCGGTAACTGTAAAGGAGTGGACAGTAAATTATCCTGGACACAAGTGGAAACCGGTTCAGCAATCACCTGGAAATATCCTTCCTGTATCTTGACGGGCGATAACTCGACTGCTGAATTCTATTCCGTAGCTGTAACGAACAACTATCAGCAGGCAGATACCGGAACGAAGATGATTCATCTGGGTAAGAACACTCGTAGTACGATTGTAAGTAAAGGTATTTCTGCCGGACATAGTGAAAACTCCTATCGTGGGTTGGTACGCGTGGCCGAGAAAGCGGATAATGCCCGTAATTATAGCCAGTGTGACTCTTTGTTGCTGGGAGATAAGTGTGGTGCACATACCTTCCCGTATATGGATATTCACAATGAGACGGCAGTGGTAGAGCATGAAGCTACGACAAGCAAGATTAGTGAAGACCAGATATTTTATTGCAACCAGCGCGGTATTCCGACAGAAGATGCTATCGGACTTATTGTGAACGGATATGCAAAGGAAGTGTTGAATAAACTTCCGATGGAATTTGCGGTAGAAGCACAGAAGCTGCTTACCATCTCATTGGAAGGAAGCGTGGGGTAAGAGTAAATTAAAAATTAAAGATTAAAAATTAAAAATGGGGTGATATGCCCGTTTTTGGTTTCTGGTTTTTAATTTTCAGTTCTTCTCTTTTTAGTCTTCAGCTTTTAATTTTTAATTTTTAATTTTTAATTTTCAATTTATTAATCATGTTAGAAATAAAAGACCTGCATGCCAGCATTAATGGCAAAGAGATATTGAAAGGTATTAACCTGACGGTGAATCCCGGTGAGGTGCACGCTATTATGGGACCGAATGGTTCCGGTAAAAGTACGCTTTCTTCCGTATTGGTGGGTAATCCGGCTTTTGAGGTAACAAAAGGTTCGGTCACTTTTTATGGAAAGGATCTGTTGGAGTTGAGCCCCGAAGATCGTAGCCATGAAGGAATCTTCCTTAGTTTCCAGTATCCGGTAGAAATTCCGGGTGTGAGCATGGTGAACTTTATGCGTGCTGCTGTGAATGAGCAACGTAAATATAAAGGTCTGCCTGCACTGACCGCCAGTGAGTTTCTGAAGCTGATGCGTGAGAAACGTGCGGTGGTGGAGTTGGATAATAAACTGGCTAACCGTTCGGTGAATGAAGGCTTTTCCGGTGGTGAGAAGAAACGGAACGAGATTTTTCAGATGGCTATGCTGGAACCGCGTTTGAGCATTCTCGACGAGACAGACTCCGGTTTGGATATTGATGCGCTCCGTATTGTTGCGGAAGGAGTGAACAAGCTGAAAACTCCTGAAACAAGTACAATCGTTATTACCCACTACCAACGTTTGCTCGATTATATCAAGCCTGATATTGTGCATGTCCTTTATAAAGGTCGTATCGTAAAAACTGCCGGACCGGAACTTGCCCTGGAACTGGAAGAAAAAGGATACGATTGGATTAAGAAAGAAGTAGGAGAATGACAAATATAAAACTATGATGGTTGAACAACAATATATAGAACTTTTCTCACAGACGGAAGCGATGATCTGCAAGCATAGTGCCGAAGTGCTGAATGCGCCTCGTGCATCAGCATTTGCCGATTTTGAGCGACTCGGATTTCCGACCCGTAAGATGGAGAAGTACAAATATACGGATGTGAGCAAGTACTTTGAGCCGGATTTCGGTTTGAACTTGAATCGTTTGGCTATTCCGGTCAATCCGTATGAAGTGTTTAAGTGTGATGTGCCGAATATGAGTACCTCCTTGTATTTTGTGGTAAATGACACATTTTATAATAGAGCACTTCCCACAGGAAATCTGCCGGAAGGTGTGATTTTCGGTAGCCTGAAAGAAGTGGCCGAGCAACACCCGGAGTTGGTGAAGAAGTATTACGGTCAACTGGCAGATACCTCTAAAGATGGTGTGACTGCTTTCAATACCGCTTTTGCACAAGATGGCGTTGTCTTTTATGTGCCGAAGAATGTGGTGGTGGAAAAAACAATCCAGTTGGTAAATATCCTGCGTGCAGATGTTAACTTTATGGTGAACCGTCGCGTACTGATTATCCTGGAGGATGGCGCGCAAGCTCGTTTGCTGATTTGTGACCATGCAATGGATAATGTGAACTTCCTGGCGACACAAGTTATTGAAGTATTTGCCGGTGAGAATGCGGTATTCGATATGTATGAACTGGAAGAAACACATACAAGCACAGTTCGTATCAGTAACCTGTATGTAAAGCAAGAGGCCAACAGCAATGTATTGCTCAACGGAATGACTTTGCATAATGGTACTACCCGCAACATGACCGAAGTGCTGCTGGCAGGAGAAGGAGCCGAAATAAACCTTTGTGGTATGGCGATTGCCGATAAGAACCAGCACGTAGACAATCATACAAGTATTGACCATGCCGTACCGAACTGTACCAGCAATGAGCTGTTCAAGTATGTGCTCGACGATCAGTCGGTAGGTGCGTTTGCCGGATTGGTACTCGTGCGTCCCGATGCACAACATACGAATTCCCAACAGACTAACCGGAATCTTTGTGCTACGCGTGATGCAAGAATGTATACACAACCTCAATTGGAAATTTATGCGGATGATGTGAAATGTTCGCATGGAGCAACAGTAGGCCAGTTGGATGAAGGTGCATTATTCTACATGCGTTCGCGCGGTATTGCAGAGAAAGAAGCCCGTCTGCTGCTGATGTTCGCATTTGTCAACGAAGTGATCGATACCATTCGTTTGGAAGCGCTGAAAGATCGTTTGCATCTATTGGTAGAGAAACGTTTCCGTGGCGAGTTGAATAGATGTCAGGGTTGTGCCATTTGTAAGTAACCACTAAAAAATAATGAACGTGGATATTCAAAAGATACGTGAAGATTTTCCGATATTGAGCCGTACGGTTTACGGTAAACCTTTGGTTTATTTCGACAACGGTGCGACAACACAGAAACCCCGTCTGGTGGTTGATGCGTTGGTGGATGAATATTATTCCGTCAATGCCAATGTGCATCGCGGCGTACATTATCTTTCCCAGCAAGCTACGGAACTGCATGAAGCTTCCCGTGAAACGGTACGTGAGTTTATCAATGCCCGTAGCACGAATGAAGTTGTCTTTACACGCGGAACAACAGAAAGTATCAACCTGCTTGTTTCCAGCTTCGGTGACGAGTTTATGGAAGAAGGGGATGAAGTGATTGTTTCCGTGATGGAGCATCATAGCAACATCGTTCCCTGGCAACTGTTGGCTGCCCGCAAAGGAATTGCCATAAAAGTCATCCCGATGAACGATAAAGGTGAACTTCTGCTGGATGAATATGAAAAACTATTTTCCGAACGTACGAAAATAGTCAGCGTAGTTCATGTATCGAACGTATTGGGTACAGTGAATCCGGTGAAGGAGATGATCGCGACAGCTCATGCGCATGGTGTACCTTGCCTGATAGATGCTGCACAGTCTATCCCTCACATGAAAGTGGATGTACAGGAGTTGGATGCCGATTTTCTGGTATTCTCCGCCCATAAGATATATGGTCCGACAGGTGTCGGAGTGCTTTACGGAAAAGAAGAATGGTTAGATCGCCTTCCACCTTATCAGGGAGGAGGAGAGATGATTCAGCATGTCTCTTTCGAGAAGACTACTTTTAATGAACTTCCTTTCAAGTTTGAAGCCGGTACGCCCGACTATATCGGAACTACCGGACTGGCAAAAGCCCTTGATTATGTGAACGGACATGGCATTGAACAGATAGCCGCCCATGAGCATGAACTGACAACTTACGCTTTGCAACGTCTGAAAGAAATCCCCCATATACGTATATTCGGTGAAGCAGCCGAACGGGGAGCAGTCATTTCCTTCCTGGTGGGAGATATCCATCATTTCGATCTCGGCACGTTGCTGGATCGTCTAGGCATTGCCGTGAGAACGGGGCATCATTGTGCACAACCTCTCATGCAACGTCTTGGCATAGAAGGAACTGTACGTGCTTCGTTTGCCATGTACAATACCAAATCGGAAATAGACACTTTGGTGGCAGGAATTGAACGTGTCAGCAAGATGTTTTAAAGATATGAGCTGCTATTCCTGTGGAGTAGCGGCTTTTTTTATTCTTTAACTAAAAAAAGAGGGTCTCGAGTGCAGTGATTTGAGCTTTCGTGCGTCTAATAGGTAAAGAAACTAAATGTTCATTGAATATCAGGAGGGTCGTGAGACCATGCTTATATTATATAAATTCTCTCTCTTTAACATTAATGCAGCTATATCGTAAAAAGTTACGGTGTAGCTGCAACTTTGTACGCTCGGCATGAGCATTATCTAACGGGTGTAAGTCCCG
>NZ_QSUR01000079.1:0-5593 GCF_003439055.1 Bacteroides sp. OM05-10AA | reverse complement strand
CTCCCGACGAGTGCAGCCATTGACAGGGTTCTCGGTGAAAATGGAAAAAAGTTGTTTTTCCTTTTGTTATTGTTATAACTTTACATATATTTGTATCGTGATAATCAATTATAAAGTTATAACATTATGGTAACGAATATTATTCAGATTGGAAACAGCAAGGGGATAATACTTCCTTCCGAAGTATTGAAACAGTTGCGTTTGTCCTTGAAATCGGCTGTGAGCATTTCTTTGGACGGGAACAATATTGTGATAAAGGCACAACCACGGCAGGGATGGGCGGAAGCTGCCAAACGTGCCCATGAGAATGGGGATGATGAGTTGCTTATCCCTGATGTGTTTGAGGATGAAAAGTTTGAGGATTGGACATGGTAGAACAGTATGAAGTGTATTGGGTAGAGTTAGACCCTACCCGTGGGGGTGAAATGGCAAAGACACGGCCATGTGTAGTTGTCACTCCTTCAGATTTGAATATGTACCTTACAACAGTAGTCATTGTTCCGATAACCTCAACGATAAGAAATTATCCTTACCGGGTTCTGTGTTCTGTAGCCGGGCGTGAAGGAGAGATAGCCACTGATCAAATTCGCACGGTGGATAAAAGCCGGCTGAAAAGAAAGATTGGAGATTTGAATTTCAGTGAGATAAAAAGGTTACGTGAAGTGTTTCAGCAAATGTTCTGTGAATAATGGAAAGTACGGAAAGAAAAATGCAAATAAGACATTATGAAACCAACTGACTACATCGAATGGGATAACCTGAAGGATATTCCATTCTTCCTCTGTCAAGTAGTCGAGGACAGAGAAAAACAAGATTTGGATATTTACTATTTGGGCAAACGTGTCTTGCACGATTACGACCATGTGGGGCACTATTTGCGGACTGCCGTTATCTTGTTCCGCAGGGTAAAGAGCCGCACAGCAGACTGGGTAAACCTGCGTAACCTTTGGACGCTGCGCAACTGTGTGCGTGAGAACTACAATCACGGCATAGGAATGAACGACCTTATTTTTGGGGAGAATTTCGATGGAGATAATCTCGATACGCTTACACCACTTACAAAGAAACGCTTTGATTTTTTGTGTAAGCGGATTAAGGAACTTGACCCATATGCAACTATTTAACACTCCATTGAGTGAAGGCAGGGTTTGTCTTTGTGTGCTCCCCCTTTGGGGGACGGGAGGGGGATAAGAAAAAAAATACCACCGGAGATGTCGGATATCCGTCAATTCACTCCGGTGTTTTTTTTGCAACTCTCCCGTATCGCTCGGCAAGGGTTGTCTTTGTGTACGGCAAAGATAGTTTTTTTTCCGGAAGTATCTTTGTCTGTTGTGGATTTAGTAGTGTATTTGTGTCAGAATTGCGCAGCCGGGGGAATGGGGGCGAGCCCCCATACTAGATAAACTAGAAAGTTTCGTGGTAAATGCTTTTTGACTTGTTATATGTAGGTTTTTTGAATGATGTTTGGCGGTTTGGAATGAATTACCTACTTTTGGGCTGAGAAAAAACGAAAGCCCGAAGGCAGTAACCAACGGGCTTTGTATTTTAAGAATTAGCAATCGTTTGTGTTCGTTCTTGGCGGGGCGGATACCAAACGAAAGCCACATCAAAATTTCATATGTGCAAAGATAGAACAAATATAACCAACTGCAAAGAAAGTCCGTTAAAAAACGGTTCTGATAGTCTTAAAAAAAAGGCTAAAGTAAAAATCATATCCCATAATTTTACTCGAAAACTTTCGGAAAAGAATCCGGATAGTAAGCTGATGAAAGCATATATGGATGCCCATGTGTGTTCAAATGTTTATACTGTGCAGGGAGGTAAGGCGCATTCCCATTATTGTCATCGGGCTTTTTGTCCTATTTGTCAGCGTATTCAAACGGCACAAAATGTAAAGAAGTTCCTTCCGGTTATGAAGTATTTGGCTTCGGAAGGCAGAGAGTTTTATTTTGTGACGCTTACCTTGCAAAATTGTGTAACCGATGATGCAAGGGTATTGCGAGATTTCATGCGTAGATGTAACCGGATGTGGGCTGATGGTATAAGGACGAAACACAAGTTTCGTTCACTTGGTATTTCGGGGGTGATTAAGAAGGAGTGTACCTATCATGTAGTAAAAAAGGATTTGTTTTCGTTCCATTATCATTTTCATATTATTGTTGATTCATTGGAAGCTGCAAAATATGTAGTAGCCCAATGGAAGAAATTGCATGGTAGTACGGTTGCTGATGCCCGTTTTCAGAAATATAAGAAGATAGAGGATTTTGAAAATGCAGCGATAGAGGTTTTTAAGTATGCTTCAAAGGCTTCTGTCTCAAAATCGAAAGGTCGTGACGGTAAAAAAAAGATTCAGATAAATTATAAGGCTTTGGATATGATTTATACTGCCATGCATGGGATGCAGCGCATGAGTAGTTTCGGACAGTTCCGCACCATGATCGGAGATGAAGCGTTGAATGATTTTAGAGATGAGGATTTGGTTCTTAATATTGAGGGATTGAATGTTGAAGATGGTTGTTATACTTGGTATATGTCTGTGAAAGATAAGGTGGCTGATTGGTATAATATGGAAACTGGGGAGGCATTGTGTTGTTATAAGGTCACCCGGAAGGATGAACTTTTGCAGGATATTTATTTAGATGAGGATATTTTTCCTAATAGTGGGTAGTTGTTAGTTTGTTGTATTGTTTTCTTGGTATGGTGTGAGTTCTATGTATTCTCTATTCATGAAAGGATCGCCAAATTTTCCACTTCTGTCATAGAAGGAAAATTTGTTTTTAGTTAGCTCGTCTATGTCCCAGTAATGTTCTCCACCAAAATAAATGGTACTGAAACTTGGATCACCGAATGACCATTGTCCGTAGATATTGGCTTCTTTTTTATTTCCTTGTTTGTCGATTTCTATATTTGTACGGGTATATGTTCCGTTTTTATTGAATTTGTATGTACCTTGCCAGACACTGCCGTTTTCGTCTGTTGTTTTTTTACCAGCCCATGTAATATCACAAATTAATGAGATTATGCTTTCTTCTCCATGGTTGTAGTATCCTTGTTTTTCAACACATCCGGTGTTTGAAATAAGAAAAAGTGATACTGTTGAAATAAGTAAAGAGATATGTATTATTCTATTCATAGTTAAATATTTAATATTCAATGCAAAAATAGGAGAAATTTTATATTTTTGGGCGAAACCTTTATTTATTAACTTTAAAAAAGGAGGATTTATGAAAAAAGTAATGTTTATGTTCATCAGTCTACTGACTGTTTTGGGTGTTTGTTCGTGTAATGATAATGAAGTAATAGAACCTGTGGTTAGTGATTCTGTATCTGATATGGAGGTCTTATCTCGTTTTGTTGATGTAAATGAGATTACAAATGAATACTATTTCAATGAGAATAAGAAAACGAGGGCGTTGTCTTATGTAACAGGTTCGGATTGGCAGGATTTAGAAAAAGTTAGTCCTTTGAGTATTGAGAAATATAAGAATAACCTGCAGGTTTTAAATGCTCAAGTGGCAAGTGCTATTTCAAATCCTAATACCGCTTATGTTGTTTTTTCTGTAAATGGAAAGACTTTGGTTAAAAAGGTGAAGGAGGATGCTAATTTTGATTTTTCAGTATTTAGGGATGTTGTAACGGAAACGAGGGCTGTTCTCCCTTCTTTGAGTATTAATGGAGGTTCTCAAAGCACTACCGGAGTTTTTTACGATTCCAGTCGTACTTTAAAGATGCAAGTTGATTTGAATGCTTCAATACAGAATAATTATTATTTCTTTGAAGTATTAAATCCTAATGCTAAACCAAGTCCGGATGATAATATAACGACACCTGAAAGTGTTGCTTTTAGTGGAACTGGACCGTTATGGAGTAACACTTTCACTTGGACTTCGTATTGGGATGCAAATGTACCTGGTCAAGGTTTTAAATGGGAGTTTAAAGGAAAAGGTACTACTCCTTCTTTTGGTTTTATAGCTAATTGCACCTTTAGTCGTTAAAAAATGAACGGGATTTAATTTGAATTGCACTTCTCAAAAAAGAGAAGTGCAATTCTTTTTAGTGTCTTTCTATCGGTGTAGCCAGTTACCGTTATCTAAAGTCTTTTGTAGTGTATTCCAAAGTTCTTTAAGAAAGTTTTTAAAGTGGATGTTATTTAGCCAAATTGTAGTAATACCATTCTGACTTTTGGAGATATCTATTTTCACGTTTTTAACTTGGTATGATTTTCTCTTGTCTTTATCGTAAAGGTTTCCAGTGTAGTATATTTCCTTTCCAATAAGAAGTTGTCGGATATCTTTATTTTGTATTCCCATAGTTTGGAGTTCCTCTATATTTTCCTGTGCATTTTCCATTTCCGGAAAAAGGTTGGTTATGGGTTTTAGTTTGGATGCTTCTGCCTTTATCTGTCTGTCGGTTGTTTCCTGTACCCTTCGCATCTCGATGTTGTTGGTTCTTAATTGTCCTTCTAAATTTTGATTCTTGAATGAGAGGTTATAATTTTCTTTTTTGAGGGTTTCAATTTCTTTGGCTTGTCGTTTTACTTCCCCTACATTAAAGACGCTTGTAACGGCATTAAATACGGTTTTTCCGGCTTTTGCGGCAGCTTCTTTGGCTTCGTTGATGTGTATGTCGGTTTTCATGCTGTTTAGCTCTTTTTGTGCCGTACTAAGTTCCTTTTGGACTGTGGTGATTTTCTCGGTTCCGGCAGTGTATGCCCTGTTTAGTTGCTCGATGTCTTTTTGAAGTTGTTCAGCTTTCTCTGTTTCCATTTTGTTTTTGTATTGCATGGCCGACAAGTGTTTCTTGTCTGAAGAAACTCCACGTTCCATGTTGAGACACTCTGCTGTTATAGTCTGCATCTCCGCCATGTCGTGTCTGTTCAGCTTTACAGTTTTTCCTGTATGGCCGTCCGTCCAGTCAAAGATCATGTGCGCATGATAGTTCGGTTTCCATGCTTCTTCCTTTCCGTCCCATACGTTTGCGCCTTCATCCTTATGGGTGTAGATTTGGAAGGTGTGCACTCCAAAGCGTTCTTCCAGTTTTTCGGCCAAGTCTTGAAGCTGCTGGATTGTGGTTTCCTCGCTGATTACTATTACCCCTTCCCGGATTGGGGTAGCTTTCTTCTGTAATCCTTGTCCGGTGGCTTCCTTGTATTTTTCCGTTATGTCCCGGTGTACTTCGGCAATGGAACATTCTACCCACTGTTCGTTGCGGTGTGTGAGTTCCGGACGGATGTAGTCGAGCTCCTTGCTTCTTAAGTTGTGACGTTCCGAGCTGCCTATATTGCAGGCTTCCACTCTGATACATGTCTTTGCCATATCTTTAGGTTTTAGGTGTGTATGTCTGTTTAGAAGATGTGGCGTGAAACGTCACATCGCACGGGGTCGAGGGGACACCCCTCGCACACAACCCCTTTAGGGGTTATAGTGTGCTATAACCTTTTGCAAAGGTAAGCCTTCCGGACGGGATTTGCAAGCGCTCTGCCATGTGTTCCGGATGTGCTTGGGAACAGAAGCCGGACAAAAGGGAAAAGGACACAAGGCACAATAAAAAATCATCGGTCGGGGAGCGCTGCACGGCAAGGGGGTGCACCAAC
>NZ_QSUR01000078.1:0-5860 GCF_003439055.1 Bacteroides sp. OM05-10AA | reverse complement strand
ATGATTGAGTTGTGCAACAGGCACTATACCTGACACCCGGGTGTCAGACGTATTGAGACCCGGGTGTCAGACAACATTCCTTTTAAACAAAAATAGGAATGGTAATAGGCAAATAAAAAATGGATTACTTATAAAAATTCTTTTGGAAAGCCTCAAACTCATCCTTCCCTCTGATACAACGCTGCCACCATGCGCGCCAAAAACCTGTACCATAGCCTATAAGCTGTATAAATGCGGCGGCAATGGAATAAACGCCAATAGACAGACTTTTATTCTGAATAGTAGAATCAATGCATACGAGCAATGCATAGAGAATGATCGGCGTGAAACTGAAGAGGCAGAAGGGGGTTCCTAATAATAGAAGCGCCACTCCCAATGTAAATACGGCTGGAAGCAAATGCACCAGTTTCAGAGAATCCGGATATTTCTTATAAAGATTAATACGGGCAATGCCGGAATTATGCACCTGCTTGAAGAATTTTTTCAAGTCAGTCCGACGTTTATGATATACCCAAGCATCAGGAAAAAGACGACAAGTGTACCCATTCTTAAAGATACGGATACTGAAATCAATATCCTCCCCAAAACGCATCTTTGAAAAACCTCCCAAAGCCTCGTACACTGCCCGGCGAACTCCCATATTAAAACTACGGGGATAGAATTTGTCCATCTTCTTTTTTCCGCCACGGATACCTCCGGTCGTGAAGAAAGAGGTCATGGAATAGTTAATTGCCTTCTGAATATCAGTGAAAGAATCGTGTGCACGGTCGGGGCCACCAAAAGCATCGGCAGGAGAAGTGGTAAGCTCCTTCTCTACCGCATCGAAGTAGCCTTCGGGAAGGATGACATCAGAATCCAATATAATAAGGTATTCGCCTTCGCTACGTTCTGCTCCGTAATTACGGGTTTGTCCCGGACCGGAATTGGGTTTAGAGAAATATTTTATATTCAACCGATCTGTATACCGGTCTACTACTCCTTTGCAGGGAATGGAAGAACCATCTTCAACAACAACAACTTCAAAATCCTTAAAGTGTTGCACAGTAAGACTTTGCAATAATTCATCCACTTCATCGGGACGATTATAAACGGGAATTATGACGGAGTAACGCATAGTAAATTCGTTTTAAGAATGAATTTGAGATGCAAATTAAGACAAAAAAAGGGAGACTACTCCCAAATCTGCAGAAAAAACAAAAGAACTAAATATACCCCCTGTCTACTTTTTAACAAGTTTTTCATAGTTTACCATTTCCCGTCAGAATCATCATAAAAGGAAATTGAGTTTCTCAAACTATAAACCTTTCTTTGTTATTTATATAATAAAAAAAGGGCGTTCCAGGGAAATAAGGGAAAATTGGAACGCCCTTCGAAATAAAGGTTCATTATTAGACCGGTCTTTCACAAGTACGGTCCTTACCTTTTTTTCATTTAATAAATTAAGGATGTCAAAATCCTTAGTGGGAAATAATATATCCACCTTTTCACAAAGATGAATAATTCGATCAATCATATCCGACGCCACCACATCGGAGCAATTATATTATCAATAAAAGGGTAACTCCACACAAAGGAAAAAAGTTACCCTTTCTTTTTATCTAAAACATAAATATGGGACTATTTCAGAGAAGCTTTCACTGTTATTCTCTTAATAGTTTCTGTACCCCAGTTATGTTTTACAGTTACTTTCACATAGATATCCAATGACTGAACAATCGCTGTGTTGTTACATGTAATCACACCTGTTGACGGAGCAATAGTATAGGTACCCTCATTTACAGTAGCACTATATCCATCAATTGCATAAGTAATAGCAGCAGCATCAATGCCATAAGCAGTAGCCCAAGGAGCTTTCGCTACACCCTTTTCAATAACTACATTCTTTTTAGTTACATTAATATCCTTGTCAGACATCTTGATTTCTGCTTTCTCTCCTACATTGATAGTCTTATTCTGGTCACCATCAATATTCCAATCAATAGAAGACTTGTAAGATAAAACATCAAGCGGAGAACGCAATACTGGTTCACAATAAGTCACATCTTTTCCATTTATATCAAGAATAGTAGCTTCAATATCGGTTCCTTGTATTTTAGCTCCGATCTTGATAGCCCCTAAAGTCTTCACATCTACATCCGGAGTTACAGTAATGACATTACCAGCAATATTTATCTGACTATAAACAGCTTTAACAGCATCAGATTGTTTTTCTTGCGGAGCCAGATAATATTCGATCACTTCACTAGAAGCACTGTTATCTGTATTATATGCAGCATAAAGAACTTTCAAATCAGCAGTCATACTGAATGACTTATCAGCTTCAGTCCATGCACCGGTAATAGTTGTCTTACCATCTACGACAAATGCACTATTTTGCTTGATGATTACTTTACGCTCGCACTTAACAAGATCCTTCAATTTCAAAGTATACTGTTTGTTAGAACCGTTAACGCGATGAGTTGTTGTGGATTTACGCCATGCATATTCTTCAGAATTTGTAATTTCATATTTTGAGCTTCCACCACCTGGCCATGTTTCGAATGAATACAACTGCTGATCTCCATTGATAACAGTTCCGGCAGGGAATATCAATTTAAGATTATCCAAATCTGTGCTTGTACCCGGCGTAAATTCAATATATGCATTAACCTTATTAGCATAAGTCTTACCATCTTCAGTAGTCAAGTAATACAAACCATATTTAACAGGATCTACGTTTTCATTGTCAGACATATAATCACGTCCACCCAGTGAGCTCAAGAATGCACGAACATTCAAGTCAATCGTTTGTTCACTTGTGCTATACTGCAATTTAGCTAACTTATCAGCTGCGGCTGCATCTTTCGTTTCTACATCAATATCAACCAATGCCGGAGCCACTTGCTGCTCGCGAACAGCTTTCACTGCAAAATCATAAGAAATGATTTCCGTACCCTTTTCATTCTTATAAGTTGCTGTCACATAGCATAATTCATTGATAGCTGAAGCTTGCTCACTAGATTTAGCTGTAATAACACCGTCTTTAATTTCAAAGATACCTTTTGCCTTATCAGCTGTTTGTTTGAATTCAACAGTGATACCACTAAATCCTAAATCAGCCATTGAAATAAAATCCTCTTCTACCCCATGTCCTAAAGCTACAGAATCATTCAAATTATAAGATTTATTATAAACAAATGTATATTCAACATAAGATGAAAAATCGGATTCGGTAGTTGCATCAGCCAAAATATCAGTAGGAACTTCAACTGCATCTTTTGTATGCACAAAACTCAAATCAGCCGGAGTCCATTTTTCAGCTTTGAAGTTGAAATAATCAGAGGCTGTTGTATAACCGTTAATTGTTACATCCAAAGAAGAAGCGTAAGGTTTATCAACTTCAATGTTTTCGGAAATCATATTTACACTCAAGATACCTTGCCGATTATCCACCCATTTTGCACTACCTTCTACATATTTCAATGCAGGAACAAGTGCTCTGGTTTTGTATGTATCGGTAAATGCAAATACAGCTTTACCCAGATCCAGTGTAGTAGGCCATACTTTAAAAGTAGCCACAGAAGCACTGGTTGCCAATAACTCCGCATCAGGATCATCGGACGACATCAACCCGATTGATTTTACAAAATCATCTTTATCATTAGCAGCTTGTCTTCTGTAAATAATGCTTTGCAAACCATTATAAGCAGAACCTTCTGCCAACATTTTATATTCTTTACCGTCAAGAGTGATGACATACAAACCATCCACCTCATTTATAACAATAGAAGGAACTTTTGTATCAGTTTTCAAGTTTGTCACAACATCACCAATAACGATATATCCATCTTTATTAATAGATACATTCGCTGATGCATCCTGACCTGGTTCACCAGGCTGACCAGGTTCACCTTGTTCTCCCTTCTTCCCAGTAGCATTAACCTTATTTCCATCTGCATCCAAAACATACTCATAGGTTTTACCATCATCAGTACTTACCTGCCAATAGTTGTCACTAGACACTTTAAATTTAGGAATTACCGTTTCGCCATTTAGTCCAGGCTGCCCGTTCTCTCCATCTTTACCATTGGTGATAGTCAATTTAGAACCATCAGAAAGAGACAATTCATAACCATTTGCTACGGGAGTATAGCTGACAATAAATTTACCGGCTTTCATTGCAGCTTCCACCTCTTCAATTTTACTCTTATTGGCGTCGACCTGCTGTTGCAAACCATCTATATCATCATCGTAGTCTTTGCATCCTACGTAGCTGATAGCAGAAAGCGCCAGCGCCCCGAAGAGCATCACTTTTACAAACTTTTTCTTCATAACTACTTAAAAATTACATTAATAATATATTATTAAACACTAAGTTTCAATAATAGCATGCCCGTTACTTTGTAGGTAACGGCACATGCCTTCTCAAACAGCAGGAAGCGTCCTCTGAACGGGATTGATAGGGATGAAAATAAGAAAGGGAGGTCGTGCAGACTGTGAATACAGTTGCCAACTCTAAAAGATCGTTTCCAAATGGTGGATACGAATGGAATATTTATACGATAAACTTGCTTGACTTAGCTTGAAATGTTTTTCATTTTAGCAAATAGTTTGCTTTTTTATAAAAACCTGCAAAAAAAGTGTTAGTTTTGTTTTCTTATTTCAAAATCAATTTCTATATTTGCCGAATCTTATGAAGACTGTTACCTACAAAGTAACAGGCTTATTTTCAGCAAATTGCATTTCTAACCGAATATCGGATAAAATCAATAACCCGTTTGTTTGCTTCATCTATTTTCTTATTCTGAAAAGGTTTCAGATAAGTCTCCGTCACCGTAATGGACGAGTGCCCCATCGCTTCGGAAATGATGCCCGGATGAATTTCACAATAATACGCTGTTGTAGCCCACGTATGGCGGGCACTGTATGAACTCAATTTATCACCTAGTCCCAACAATTCACCCAACAACATCAATTGCCGATTAAATGTGCGTAATGCCAACTGATATTCTCGATATGCCTCTTTTGTTCCTTCACGGCTTTTCAACAATGAGAAAAGGTAAGGAGAAGAAATGTCACGATTCATGTATTTCTCCACCAAAATCATTGCCTCCGGAGTCAATGTCACTGACAAAGTACGCCCCGTCTTACGCCTGCGATAAGTAATCACATTATCACGCAAATCATCCTTTCGCAAATAAGCGAGATCGACAAAAGGCAAACCACGAAGCAAAAACATCAGAGTAAATAATTCTTGTGTACACCGCAAAGCCGGAGTTGAAACTGATGGATGCAATTTTGCAAATACTTTCTTTATATCCTCCTCACATAAAGCCCGTTTACGATCAGCACGCGTACCGGTATAAACCGAATGAAACAAATTCGGTACATAAGGTGCTTTTCGAAGATTGACCGCACGATTATAGACTGCACGAAATGTACGCAAATAAGTTGAAACAGTGTTCCAGCTACAACCACGACTACGAAGATGTATCTCGAAACCTTTCAACCATACCGGAGTTACTTTATCAAAAGTAAAGTCTCCTTTCCCACAATAAACAATAATGGCATTGAGACTGCTACGATATACGTGAGCCGTCCCAAAGTTTCCCCCCATTTGTAGCCCATTAGCCACTTGCCTCATAAATGCTACTACTTTTAACATGTTACTATTACTTAATTTAATTACACAATAAACATACAGGAATTTTTAAGAACAAACAAACCTGTAAGCTACAAATAACAATAACAATGACAATGTTGTTTTTTAAAAGTAGATGATAAAGAGTAGCGATGTAAAAACTAAACCAATCGAGTAGGAGGAAAACGAAGTTGTTTTCTTCCTACTTTCGCTTTCCGACCTCTCACACCACCGTACATG
>NZ_QSUR01000077.1:0-6976 GCF_003439055.1 Bacteroides sp. OM05-10AA | reverse complement strand
GGACTTACACCCGTTAGATAATGCTCATGCCGAGCGTACAAAGAAACTTCTGTCACCCGATGACAGAAGTTTTTTTATTACCCTTCCATTCCCTGCACTTCCACGTCCTTCACCTTACGGAGCAAGTCGGAAGCAAAGATAAAGTTATTCAGTCGTTCATTGGTAGAAGTAAAGATATCATCTTTCGTACCTTCCCACTCTTTATGTCCCTCATAAATATAAATCACCTTCTCACCAATTCCCAATACAGAGTTCATATCATGCGTATTGATAATGGTCGTCATGTTATATTCCTGCGTAATATCGTGGATCAGATCATCAATCACCAATGACGTTTTCGGGTCCAGCCCCGAGTTCGGTTCATCGCAAAACAGATATTGCGGATTCAAGGCAATCGCACGCGCAATAGCCACACGCTTCTGCATACCACCACTGATTTCTCCCGGAAACTTATCTTTCGCTTCCCCCAGATTCACACGATCCAGACAGAACATCGCCCGTTTGATCCGGTCACGCAAGATATCGTTGCTAAACATATTCAGTGGAAACATCACATTATCAAATACGGTCATAGAGTCAAAAAGAGCCGCACTCTGGAAAATCATTCCCATTTCCTTGCGAAGCATCTTCTTCTCTTTCTTCCCCATCAGGACAAGGTTACGCCCGTCATACAAGACTTCCCCTTTCTCCGGAGTTAGCAATCCTACAATACATTTCATCAACACCGTCTTACCGGAACCACTCTGACCGATAATCAAGTTTGTCTTTCCATTTGCAAAGTCAGCATTGATATCACTCAATACTGTCTTGTCATCAAATGATTTATAAAGTCCTTTAATCTCAATCATCCCATCAAAAGTTTAGTTAATATCAAGTCTGAAAACAGAATCAATACACTGCTGGATACTACGGCATCCGTAGAAGCCTTTCCTACAGCAATCGAACCTCCCTCTACCGTGTATCCGAAGAAAGCGGACACACTTGCAATGATAAACGCAAAAAAGAGGGATTTGATGATACCCGCCCAGATAAACCATTCGTTAAACATATACTGCAAACCATATTCGAGATCGACAGCATTCATAACCCCGGCAAACCAACACGTGCAAAAGGCACCGATGATTCCGGCAAAGATACTAAATGTCACTAGAATAGGGATAACAGTCACCATCGCCGTAATCTTAGGTAAAATCAGGTAGTTCGCCGAATTGATACCCATAATTTCGAGCGCATCAATCTGTTGCGTCACCCGCATCGTTCCTAATTCCGAAGCGATATTCGACCCGACTTTTCCGGCAAGAATCAAACACATGATGGAGGAAGAAAATTCCAGCAACATAATTTCACGTGTCACATATCCCACTGTCCAGCGGGGCATCCATGGACTTTCGATATTCAACTTAATCTGAATGGTAATCACTGCGCCGATGAAAAACGAAATCAACAGCACAATACCGATGGAGTTCACACCTAGCTGCTCCAACTCGTTAAGGTATTGCCGGAAGAACATACGCATACGTTCGGGGCGGGAAAAAGTCCGTCCCATCAGCATGAAATATCTCCCGACGGTTCTCAATGCTTTTATCATAACTCACACTATTTGTCTGCAAATGTACATTATTTCAGCTTATTTTTACTACATTTGCCGCAAAATAACTAGAATATGGAAGAAAGCAAGATGGTGCTCCGCACGGAAGACCTGGTTAAGAAGTACGGTAAACGAACCGTTGTAAGCCACGTTTCCATCAATGTGAAGCAAGGTGAGATTGTAGGTTTGCTGGGACCGAACGGTGCCGGTAAGACGACTTCATTCTATATGACTGTAGGGTTGATTACTCCTAATGAAGGACGTATTTTCCTCGATGACCTGGAAATTACCAAATATCCGGTTTACAAACGCGCACAAACGGGAATCGGCTACCTTGCACAGGAAGCATCCGTTTTCCGCCAGATGAGCGTGGAAGATAATATCGCCTCTGTACTGGAAATGACCAACAAGCCCAAAGAATATCAAAAAGAGAAACTCGAAAGCCTGATTGCAGAGTTCCGTCTGCAAAAGGTACGCAAAAATAAAGGTAACCAGTTGTCGGGAGGTGAGCGCCGCCGTACAGAGATTGCCCGTTGTCTTGCCATCGACCCCAAATTCATCATGCTTGACGAACCTTTTGCCGGTGTCGACCCGATTGCCGTAGAAGATATCCAGCAAATTGTATGGAAACTGAAAGACAAGAATATCGGAATCCTGATTACCGACCACAACGTACAGGAAACGCTTAGTATCACAGACCGCGCCTATCTGCTGTTCGAAGGAAAGATCCTTTTCCAGGGAACACCGGAAGAATTATCGGAAAATCAGATTGTACGTGAAAAATACTTGAGTAACAGTTTCGTGTTACGCCGAAAAGATTTCCAGTTGGAGAAATAAGTCTACTACAAAGTAATACAAGATCTCACAGAGATATATTTATAAAAAGACACGGATTGTCCCTATATATGTTCTATATAATTGAGACAATCCGTGTCTTTTTTATTTATTTCTGTCGAATATAAATATTAACCGGAGTACCTGTCAGATTCCATTTCTCACGCATCTTATTTTCGAGGAAACGTTTGTATGGCTCTTTCACATACTGAGGTAAGTTGGCGAAATATACAAATGAAGGCACCTGTGTATTCGGCAACTGTGTGATATATTTAATTTTGATATACTTACCTTTATTTGAAGGAGGCGGATAAGCCTCGATCAACGGAAGCATTTCTTCATTCAAACGTGCGGTCGGGATCTTTGTCGTCCGGTTCTCATACACACTACGTGCTTCTTCAAGCACTTTCAGAATACGTTGCTTAGTCAGTGCAGAAGCAAAGATGATCGGGAAATCGACAAACGGAGCAAAACGCGAGCGAACAGCTTCCTCAAACGCTTTCTGTACTTTCACAGATTTATCTTCCACCAAATCCCACTTATTTATAACAACTACCAGACCTTTCTGATTCTTCTGAATCAGAGAGAAGATATTCAAGTCCTGCCCCTCAACACCTCTTGTAGCATCCAACATCAGAATACAAACATCCGAACCTTCGATAGAACGAATCGAACGAACGACTGAATAATATTCCAAGTCTTCATTTACCTTGTTTTTCTTACGGATACCCGCTGTATCCACCAGGTAAAAATCAAATCCGAATTTATTGTAACGAGTATAGATAGAGTCGCGGGTAGTTCCGGCAATCTCTGTTACGATATTACGTTCTTCCCCAATAAATGCATTTACAATGGAAGACTTTCCGGCGTTCGGACGTCCTACCACAGCAAAACGGGGAATATCATCATCCAGGATTTCTGACGACTCTTTCTTGAAATTGCTGACAATCAAGTCCATCAAATCACCCGTACCACTTCCTGTCATGGCAGAAACGCAATACGGATCGCCCAATCCCAGTTTATAGAATTCGGGAGCATTATATTGTAAATCGTGGTTATCCGTTTTATTGGCAACCATAATCACCGGACTATTAGCACGACGCAGAATAGCAGCTACCTGCATATCCAAGTCAGTCACTCCATTCATCACATCCACTACAAACAGAATGACATCCGCTTCTTCCACAGCCAATAATACCTGCTTACGGATTTCCTCTTCAAAGACATCATCCGAGTTGACCACCCATCCACCGGTGTCAACCACAGAGAATTCACGGCCCAGCCACTCAGACTTGCCATATTGTCTGTCGCGGGTTGTACCCGCTTCTTCATTCACAATAGCCTGACGAGTCTTCGTCAGACGGTTAAATAAGGTAGACTTGCCCACATTCGGGCGTCCTACAATTGCAACTAAATTACCCATAGTTCAATACCTTGTTTTTTCACGACTATCACAGTCGCATGAATACTCTTAATCTAACTGATAACCAAAATTGCGGAGTTCCTTATCCGAACTACGCCAATCCTTATCCACTTTCACATACGTTTCGAGAAAAATAGTCTTTCCAAAGAAACGTTCCAGTTCACGGCGAGCCTCGGTAGCCACCTTCTTCAACGCCTTTCCCTGTTTACCGATAATGATTCCTTTCTGCGAATCACGTTCCACGTTAATCACCGCCCGAATATGAATCTTCTTCGGTTCTTCCTTAAACTCTTCCACAACAACCTCCACCGAATAGGGGATCTCTTTATCGTAATAGAGCAGAATCTTTTCCCGGATAATCTCATTCACGAAGAAACGGGCAGGCTTATCCGTCCACTGATCCTTTCCAAAATAAGGAGGAGAATCGGGCAGCAGTTCTTTGATCCGCTTCATCACATAGTCTACATTGAACTTTGATGTAGCAGAAATCGGAATAATTTCGGCTTGGGGAAGCAACTCTTTCCATTCTTCCACCAGCTTTACCAGTTTTTCCTGATCTGTAAGATCTATCTTATTGATGAGCAAGAGAACAGGCACCGTCATCTGACGCACCTTTTCCATAAACTCATTATTCTTATCCGGCGTCTCCACCACGTCCGTTACATAAAGCAAGATATCCGCATCTGTCAATGCCGAAGTAGAAAAATTCAGCATAGACTCCTGTAGCTTATAATTGGGCTTCAACACACCCGGAGTATCAGAAAAAACAATCTGCATCTCATCCGTATTATAGATTCCCATAATCCGGTGACGAGTAGTCTGCGCTTTGAAGGTAGCGATCGAAATACGTTCGCCCACCAAGACATTCATCAATGTCGACTTTCCGACATTCGGATTTCCTACGATGTTTACAAAACCTGCTTTATGCATTTCTCTTTATTTTATTGGTTGAGACAAAAAAACGCATCGAATCGAAATAGGATGCGTTTTTGAGTGTTATAGTTCAGTAACTTACGTTACGATTCCTTCTTTCCATCATAACCCCATTTCACGTATACTGCGCCCCAAGTAAATCCGGCACCGAATGCAGTGAAAATGATGTTATCGCCTTTTTTGAGTTTATCTTCATAATCCCAGATACACAGAGGAAGTGTAGCGGCACTCGTGTTACCGTAATGCTCAATATTTACCAACACTTTATCCATTGGCACATCCATACGGTGAGCCACAGCCTCGATAATACGGACATTCGCCTGATGCGGAACAATCCAGTTGATACTATCTTTCGTCAGACCATTCTTTTCTGCGATTGCAGCAGAGACATCCGACATGTTGGATACAGCATATTTAAATACTGTTCTTCCTTCCTGGTGCAAATAGTGCATTTTATTGTCTACTGTGAAATAAGACGGAGGACAAACCGAACCACCAGCTTTCATGTGGAGGAAAGGCAAACCTTTGCCATCTGTTCTCAGTATCGAATCCATGATTCCGTAATCTTCCGTAGTGGGTTCCACCATAAAGGCAGCAGCACCGTCACCGAAAATGGGGCATGTAGCACGATCTGTATAGTTAACCATTGACGACATCTTATCGGCACCGACAATGATAATTTTCTTATATCTTCCCGAACGGATGAAATTAGCAGCTGTCTCCATCAAATACAGGAATCCGCTACAAGCAGCCTGCAAGTCGAAGGCAAAAGCATTCTTTAGTCCGAGTTTATCACAAAGAATAGAAGCTGTAGAAGGGAAGTGATAGTCAGGAGTAGTGGTAGCAACAACAACCAAATCGATATCATCAGGATTAGCACCAGTCTTCTTCATCAACTGTTTGGCAGCTTTGCGCGCCATGTATGAACTACCTAATCCTTCCTCATTCAGAATATGTCTTTCCTTTACTCCGATACGAGTCATAATCCATTCGTCGTTGGTATCCACCATTTTTGATATCTCGTCGTTAGTCAAGATATAATCGGGTACGTACCCGCCGACTCCTGTGATTACTGCATTTATTTTTTCCATCAAACCTATTTTAAATTAGCAATACTATAATACTTAAAGCAGCCGGAGAGTTTCACCCCCAGGCTGTTTTCAGTATAACTGTACTAATTATACAGCTGCTTCTTTCTCAATAGCGAGCTTGCCTCTGTAATAGCCACAAGCACCACATACAGTGTGGTAAACGTGCCATTCACCGCAATTCGGACAAATAGCCAATGTAGGAGCTACTGCCTTATCATGAGTTCTTCTCTTCGCTTGTCTCGTACTTGATTGTCTTCTCTTAGGATGTGCCATTTTCTTAAAACTTTAATTATTATCTAATATTTTTTTTAATTCATTCCAGCGGGGATCAATTTGTTCCTCCACTTCTTCCTCAATTACGATGTCATCTCCACCTGTGTCGAAAGTATCATCGCTATCCTCATTCGCATTTGTTTTCAAATGCTTGTTCAATTTACCAGTCATCGCTTTATTGCACTTACCGGGAGCATGTACATGCTTCATGGGTACAGAGAGCGCAACAAACTCATACATGAACCATGCAACGTTGATTTCCCCTTCTTCCTCGGGAATCACAATCAGGTTGTCACCTTCTTCTGCATATTCATGTCCAAACTTTACCATCAGTTTATCAGAAGAACTGATAGGTAGCTCCATATCATCCAGACAACGGTCACATGGTACTGATACCATTCCCTCAGTCTGAAAACTCAGCTCGAAAGCACGAGAGGTTCTTTTCACGGTCAATGTAACATTCACCTTTCCTTTCTGAACTTCAGGACCATCAATGTGAGCGAAGTAAAGGTTATCCAATACAAACTCATACTTAGCAGAGTCTGTTTGCATTCCTTTCAAGTCAATTTTGTATTTATCAAACTTTCCCAAAGCTTCTCTCTTTTTTAAATCGTTAGCTTACAATTCGGGCGACAAAGATACAAATAAATATCCTCATAACATACAAATTATCAGTAAATATTCACTTTTTTAATAGGTATTATGAGGTTTGTATCTGTTAAAAACGGCGATATAAATACCAAAGTAATAAAAAACAGAAAGCCTCGCCCGTCCAATAGACAAGCGAGGCTTCTTAAAAACGGCGGCTACCTACTCTCCCACTGTTACGCAGTA
>NZ_QSUR01000076.1:0-7785 GCF_003439055.1 Bacteroides sp. OM05-10AA | reverse complement strand
GCGAAAGTAGGAAGAAAACTACTTCGTTTTCCTCCTACTCGATTTATTTATGATTCAATTATCACTTGCCTTTCTTGTTTTTGCTTTTTTTCTTTTCAACGGCTTTCTTTTCTACAGCTTTCTCTTCAGGTGGAAATTTAGGAACCAGATTCATCAGCCGTAATATCTGATTTTGTCGTTTTAATATGTATGACGAAGGTTTCGCCGAGTTAAACCGTATCGGATTGGGCAGAGTAGCGGCGATAAGTGCGCATTGTCCCCGGGTCAACTGGGCAGCTGTTGTTCCGAATTTTACCTTTGCGGTGGCTTGCGCGCCGTAGATGCCATTTCCCATTTCTATAGAGTTGAGATAGACTTCCATGATTCGTTCTTTCGACCAGAACAGTTCGATGAGAAACGTAAAGTAGACTTCGAGTCCCTTGCGTACCCACGAAGATTGCGGCCATAAGAACACATTCTTGGCTGTCTGCTGACTAATGGTGCTTGCTCCGCGTTTCCGTTTGCGTGTTTCGTTCTCTTTCATCGCTTTCTTGATTTCTACAAGATCGAATCCGTTGTGTTCGGCAAAACGGTTGTCTTCGGAGGCTATGACCGCCATCGGCAGGTTGGGAGATATCTTATCAAAAGAAACCCACGTGTGCTTCCACGTGGGTTTATCTCCTGAAAAAATCTGCTGAACGCTTCGGATAACCATCAACGGAGTGACATAAACCGGCATAAACCGATACACAATCACTGCCAACAGAGTGGATGCAAAGAAGAAAATCAGCAGGTTGCGCGTATAGCGCAGAATTTTTTTAATTAGCAGCTGCTTGTGCATCTTTAATCATTTGTTCACTTGCGTACATGTATACTTCTACACGACGGTTTTGTTCGCGACCGGCAGCAGTATCATTGCTTGCAACGGGATCGCTTTCACCCATTCCCTGTACACCTTTGATCTGATTGGTGGAAACACCACAACTCAACAAATAACTAGACACGCTCTGTGCACGTTCTTGTGACAAGTTCAGATTTTTCTGCTGGCTTTGTGCGGCAGTGCTGTTTTTCCAGCCCTGGTTGTCAGTGTATCCGTAGATAGACACGTCCATATCCCGGTTCTGATTGAGCACATTGTTGGCAAACTTGCTTAAAGCAGATTTAGCAGCAGCACTTAGATTTGCATTACCGGTAGTGAAAAGAATACCCGAGTCGAATGTTACTTTCACGGCTTGCAATCCGTTGTTGTCTGTTATCTGTTCTACTTGTGCGCCTTCAATTTGTTTTGCTTCTGCTGCTGCTTTGTCCATCTTCTTACCGATAAGAGCACCCGTACCTGCACCTACTGCCGTACCGATAGCAGCACCAATAGCGGCACCTTTACCTTTACCGATAACACCTCCCAGGATTGCACCCAGTGCAGCACCCGAACCACCACCGATAGCAGCACCTTTACCAGTGTTGTTCATACTTCCACAGCTACCAAATATCATGGCAATACTCATGAAGAGAACCATAAATTTCATCTTGTTCATAATGTTGATGTTTTTTTTAATTGGTTTATAAATAATGTTTTTATACGAATCGCTTCGTATTATAAATAACAATGCAAAGATACATATTATTTGGCAAGCATGTACTTTTTAAGTTAAAATAACTCGGATGAATCCCTTTGTTTGTTAATAAAGGAAAACGAACATTATCCTTTTATCGTTGAAGGAATACTTAAGCACTTCTTTTTGATAATAATGAACCAACTCAAAAGAATTAAACCTTTGGCAACGGTGGTGACGCAGACTGCCCACCAGATTCCTTCCACTCCCATACCCATCCGTACAAACAGGATAGCAAGCGGAATACGCATATAGTTGCAACTGATGCTGATAATGGCAGGGGGTATTGTGCGGCCGATGCCGTAGAAAACTCCCTGCATGGTGATTTCGAGCATCATAAAGAGCTGGGAATATCCGTCGATACGAAGGAATACGCCTCCGGCTTCATAAGCAGCCTGTTCGGGCACGAATATGGCGAAAACTTCGTTTCCGAAGAAAACGAATAGCAAAGTACAGAGTGTACCGAAGATTCCCGTCATCCATAGGGTAGTGTACCAGGATTTAAGTACCCGTTCGATTCGTCCGGCAGCATAATTTTGGGCGATGAAGGCACTTAGTGCGGTGGAGAATCCCTGTGAGGTGTTCCAGGTAATTGCTTCGATTTGTCCCCCGGTGGTGAACGTCATTAAGCCGATGTGCCCTCCCTGTTCGGAAGCGGTGCGGCAGAGGAACATGTTGACGAAGGCAAACAATGTATTTAAAGTCGCTACGGGTAATCCAAGTTTAAGGATTCTCCGCGTGTACTTTTCCTTTAGCCGGGTGAAGAAAGGGAAACCGCCCAACAGCGCATCCCTACAACGCAACTGATAGACGAAAATCAGGAAAACACTTGCTTCTGCAATCCAGGTGGCGTACGCCGCACCGTTTGTTCCCAGTCCGAAACCGAATATAAAGAGTGGGTCCAGAACGATATTCAATATCAATCCTGTGCCACTGATAAAGAACGGGACTTTGCTGCGCCCTGCTGCATTATAAATTCCGGTGAAGGCAGCGGAAAGGAAAACGAAAGGTAATCCGGTAGAAACAATCCGCAGATATTGAATGGCATTGGCTGTGATATGTTCCTCAAGTTCATAAATACGTATGATAGGTTCTGCAAATATAAAAAGGAGTCCGCCCCAGCAAATGGAAATAACCAGAGCAATCGTGATATTATGAGACGCGAAGCTACGGGCATCTTCCTGACTTTGCGCACCGATGGATTGTCCGACACTCACTTCAGATCCTACCTTATTTAATAAGGAGATAGAACCGGACATCCATGTCAGGATTCCGACAGAACCGATAGCGGCTACGGCTTCACTTCCCAACCGTCCTACCCATGCCATATCTGTGAGGCTATATGCCATTTGAATAAACGACGTTGCCATGATCGGCATTGCCAGATTAAACAGTTGGCGGTTGATGGGGCCTTTTGTCAGATTCTTTATTCCTTGCATATATTTTTTCTATTCAAAATGAGGTGCAAAGATACGTAAAATTACTATCTTCGCACGTCTAATTATTCATTAATCAAAGTATATAGATACTATGAAACAGAAAATTTCTACTATTTTTCTCCTGTTATTTATCTTACTGGCAGGTTCGCAAGTGGTAGCACAGAATGCTCCGAAACCTTTTGATATCGAACAACCCTCACTTCGCGTATTCCTTCCGGCGCCGGAACTGGCAACGGGGCGTGCTGTGGTCGCTTGTCCGGGTGGCGGATATTCGCATTTGGCTTTCGATCATGAAGGTTGTGACTGGGCACCCTATTTTAATAAGCAAGGTATTGCATTGATTGTTTTGAAATACCGGATGCCGAACGGTGATCGTACACTACCGATTTCAGATGCTGAAGCAGCTATGAAAATGGCGCGTGACAGTGCTGATGTTTGGAATTTGAATCCCAATGATATCGGTATCATGGGCTCATCTGCCGGTGGACATCTGGCGTCTACCATTGCCACTCACGCCAAACCCGAACTTCGTCCGAATTTCCAGATTCTGTTCTATCCTGTGATTACGATGGATAAATCTTATACCCACATGGGTTCTCACAACAATCTTCTGGGAAAAGATGCTTCTGCCGAATTGGAAACGGAATATTCCAATGAGAAACAAGTGACGAAAGATACACCACGTGCTTTCATCGTTTACAGTGACGACGACAAGGTGGTTCCACCTGCTAATGGAGTTAATTATTATCTGGCTCTGAATAAGAACAATGTTCCTTCAGTACTTCATATCTATCCTTCCGGCGGACATGGATGGGGGATTCGCGAAGGTTTCCTCTACAAGAGTGAGATGCTGAATGAGCTGACTTCCTGGCTTCGTAGTTTTAAAGTGCCTCATAAAGATGCCATCCGTGTAGCTTGTATCGGCAATAGTATAACGTATGGAGCACGTATCAAGAATCGCGATCGTGATAGCTATCCTGCTGTGTTAGGTCGTATGCTGGGGGAGGCTTATTGGGTAAAGAATTTTGGAGTAAGTGCCCGTACTCTGTTGAATAAGGGCGATAATCCTTATATGAACGAAAAGGCTTATCAGGATGCGCTGGCTTTCAATCCCAATATCGTTGTCATCAAACTGGGTACGAATGACAGTAAATCGTTCAACTGGAAGTATAAAGCCGACTTCACGAAAGATCTTCAAACAATGGTTGATGCTTTCAAAGCATTGCCTGCCCAACCGAAAATTTATCTTTGTTATCCTTCCAAAGCCTATCAGACCGGAGATAATATCAATGACGATATAATCTCTAAAGAAATTATTCCGATGATAAAGAAAGTTGCTAAGAAAAACAACCTGTCCGTCATCGATCTTCATACGGCAATGGACGGAATGCCCGAACTATTCCCGGATAAGATTCATCCGAATGAAGCAGGTGCCAAAGTGATGGCAAAAGCTGTTTATCAGTCCTTGAAAAAGTAAAATAGAAACACAATAAATGCAGAATTTCCGGTTGGAACAATCTCTTTATGAGAAAGTTTTAACCGGAAATTTTTTAGTTTAACGACGAATAAACTTCTTATAATATGCTAAAAAAATATCTTTCTGAAAGTCCAGTTTGTGGGTAATCTGTATTTTTGCGCCCGAAAAAGTATTAAAATGATAAATAGCGTTATGAATAGACTACAAGATTTCACTTTTTTCTCGCAGTTGATGGCTAACGCTAATATGGGATGGTGGAAAGCCAATTTATCAACTGCGAATTATGAATGTTCTGATTTTATATTAGAATTATTAGGTCTGGATAAGACCGGAGTTATAAGTTTTGAGGATTTCAATAAACGTATTCTGAAGGAGGAGCAACGTCCTACGACTGTCCATTCTTTTGGCGTGCATCAAAGACCGGAAGCGGTATATTTACTTGATACGGTGAAAGGAGCTGTCTGGATGCGTAGTAAGATCTGCTTTCAAGAAACGGACGAAGACGGAAATGAAATTGTTTATGGTATAGCCGAAGTGCAAGATGCTCCCGATATGGCATCTGCTTATCAGGCATTGCAGTATAGTGAACGTCTCTTATATAACATTTTCAAGCATTTACCAATCGGCATCGAACTATATAATATGGATGGAGTATTGATAGATTTGAACGATAAGGAATTGGAGATGTTTCATGTAGAGAAGAAAGAAGATATATTGGGTATCAATATTTTCGAGAATCCTATTTTCCCGAAAGAAATGAAAGAGCGGTTGAAGAAGAATGAAGATGCCGACTTTACTTTCCGCTATGACTTCTCGAAAGTAGGTTCCTATTATCAGAACTCCCAAAAGGAGGGCAAGATTGATTTGGTGACTAAGGTGACTACGTTGTATGATAACGAACACCAACCGATAAATTACCTGTTGATTAATGCGGATAAGACAGAAACAACTGTGGCTTATAATAAAATCCAGGAGTTTGAAGAGTTTTTTGAACTGGTCGGTGATTATGCTAAGGTTGGTTATGCTCACTTCAATGTTTTGACCGGACATGGTTACGCCCAAAAGAGCTGGTACGATAATGTAGGTGAAGAAGATGAAACTCCTTTATCCGAAATCTTTTCTGCATACCGGCATTTCCATCTCGACGACCGTGCCCTATTGATTCAGTTTTTGGACGATGTGCGGAAAGGACTTACTGTCAAACTTAGCAAAGAGATGCGTATCTATAGAGAGGATGGCACCTGCACATGGACGTATGTCCATTTGTTAGTCAGGAAATATGCCCCGCAAGATCAGATTATCGAAATAATCAGCATCAATTATGACATCACAGAACTGAAACGGACAGAGGAAATGCTTGTCAAAGCACGCGATAAAGCCGAAGCATCCGATCGTTTAAAGTCTGCTTTCCTGGCCAATATGAGCCATGAAATCCGTACTCCTTTGAATGCTATCATCGGGTTTTCGAGCTTGTTGGCTAGTACGGAGGATGCAGCGGAAAAAGAACTTTATAATTCTCTGATCGGCCACAACAACAAACTTCTGCTTAATCTGATTAATGACGTGATTGATCTCTCTAAGATAGAATCCGGATATATAGAACTCCATCCGGACTGGGTTAATCTTACCGAACTTCTTAACGAGAGCGTGGCGGAGTATGTTCATCAAGTACCTTCCGGTGTTGAACTCTTAACCAACTATCCCGAGCATGCTTTTCTGGCAGAACTGGATAAGCTGCGCATCAAACAGATAGTAAGTAACTTCCTCTCGAATGCTTTAAAGAATACTACCACCGGACATGTGGAAGTCTTCTATGAGATAGACCATCAGTTTGTCCGAATCGGTGTTAAAGACACCGGCCGGGGTATCCCGCAAAATATGCTTGAAAAGATATTTGAAAGGTTTGAAAAGTAGGATTCCTTTGTTCAAGGAGCCGGTTTGGGCTTATCTATTTGTAAATTGATCGTCGAAAAAATGAATGGGCGGATATTAGTAGATTCCCAACTGGGGATAGGCACCACTTTCATAATCGAATTACCGTGCCATTCTATACCTGTTGAATGAGTATATTGGGGAAAATATAAAAAAGAAAGATTCCCTTGATTCATGAATATTGCCCTGAAAGTTTGCGATAAATAATATATTTCACCCTTTAGTTGACTTTGTCAACTAAAGGGCTTATCTTTGCGCCATGAAACAGGAACATGTGAATAGTATAAGAACCTTTAACAGGTTCTATACAAAGTTGTTAGGCGTACTTAACAAGTATTATTTAGAAAGTGAATTTGGACTTCCCGAGGTTCGCATTATTCAGGATGTTTATTTGCACCCTGATAGAAGTTCCAAAGATATATCCAGTGAGTTAAACATGGATAAAGGTTTGCTCTCCCGTTTATTAAAACAACTGGAACAAAAAGGGTATATATGTCGAAAAGGAACAGAAAGAGATAGTCGCATGGGGCTGATAAATCTCACACAAAAAGGATGTGAAATTTATCATCGCTTAAATGCTGCCGCTAATCAATCTGTGGAGGAAATCTTTGCACACCTGAATGATAACCAACTGCAAGAGATAATAAATAGTATGGACTTCATCTATAATACAATGAACGAAAAGGAAACAAATCTTGCAGTTAAGAATGTTGCACCCATTGTTATACGTCCAATAGAGGAAGAGGATAATACTTCAATTGCTTGTGTACTTCGTGCTTCAGTTGAAGAACATGACACTCCTAAAGTCGGCACATTTTATGATGATCCACATACAGATATGATGTTTCAGACTTTTAATATAAAAAATGCAGAATATTGGGTGGTTGAATGTGACGGTGTAATATTGGGTGGTGGCGGTTTTTATCCAACTAAAGGCTTGCCAAAAGGGTACGCTGAATTGTCAAAATTCCATTTTAAACCGGAGCTTAGGGGGAAAGGAATTGGAAAACGCCTACTTCAACTAATAGAACAGCGAGCAATAAAGGCTGGATATACATATATGTATATTGTTTCATATCACCAGTTTGGAAATGCTGTCGCTATGTATGAAAAATGCGGGTATAAGCACATAAGTAGTGCATTAGATCAGTCAGGGCTGTATCAAGACGCGCCTTTTCATATGGTGAAAGAGTTGTAGATAAAAGTGTGACTATCATTTTTAGAAAATATGATAGTGGTTATTGGTTACGGATATAATATAAAAAAACTCCTTCAATACCTTGATATTGTAGGAGTTATCTTTGTACGCTCGGCATGAGCATTATCTAACGGGTGTAAGTCCCGA
>NZ_QSUR01000075.1:0-8251 GCF_003439055.1 Bacteroides sp. OM05-10AA | reverse complement strand
GGACTTACACCCGTTAGATAATGCTCATGCCGAGCGTACAAAGAATATCCCCTTGCACATGCAAAGCAGCATGTACAAGGGGATTGAAAGTCCTTTATAGGAAATATTCTTGCTAAAAATTATGCAACGAGTGCGCTACCAATCAAGAAGGTTGCAGCCAAAGCAACGATTGCATAGAGTTCGGGGAATACGGCAAGAATCAACGTATTGCTAAATACATTGTGTCCCTGTCCGATTGCTGCGATACCGTTTGCACAAACTTGTCCCTGACGGATAGCGGAGAATAAAGCAACCAATCCCAGAGCAATACCTGCACCAAGCACTGCTGATGCCTGGATAGGTGTAATTTCAGGAGTCAAAATACCGAAGATTGTCTGAAACATGAAATAACCTGCAAAACCATAAAGACCCTGTGTACCCGGAAGAGCTGTCAATACCAGGAAGTTACCGAATGCACTATCATTCTTCTTCAATGCTCCGATAGCAGCATTACCTGCAATAGTTACTCCGTAAGCACTACCGATGCCCGACAAACCAACCATAATCGCGATGCCAATGTAGGCGATAAACAAATTCATTTCCATAATCTTATTCTATTTTTTATTGTTTAATTCTTAAAATATTAATTCTCAATTTCTAATTCTTAATCTTCAAATTTTCAATTTCTGAACGGTTTGTACTCTTTGCCGCCTCCTTCATATCCGGAGTTCTTGAAGAACTCAACGAACGTCAGACGCATCGGGTGAACCATTGCACCCAGCACATTCATAAAGATATTGATGGCATGACCGATAACGAAAATCAGTACCATAACAATCGGGCCTGCTATTACATTATCCGGACTCATACCTACTGCCAGGCTGTTGAATACTCCCGCCAAAATACCTCCGGAAAGTCCGAGGGCAAACAGACGAACGTAAGACAATACATCGCCAAGCAAACCGGTGACCATATTATATGAATCCCATAATCCCAGTCCGATATTCAGGAAAACATTCTTTCCCGGACTGTTATAAAGGAAGATCATAGCAGCCGAAACACCCAGAATAACCAAATGCACTGTACTTCCCATCGGCATTACCTCCGGCAACAAAGCCGAAACTGCCATGGAAACCAGCAGGATGATCCATCCGATAGTTGCCACTGCATATTTGAAACCAAACTGAATGGTCTGATTCACCGCCTTCAACACCATACCGAATAGTATCTGAATAGCTCCCAATATCAACGATAATTGGAACATATCATTGTTATCCATCAAGACGGCATGTTTCAGACGTTGAACAATCGGCCAGTTCAAATCGTAGATATTCGCTCCGAAAAACGTACCTGTCAGCAAACCGCAGAAGAATGTTGAAGCAGCCAATACCTGTATCAATGAAATGATCGACTTCATCGACGGAGTCACTTTCTTCGCCATCAACCGATAGGCCGTAGCTCCCAGGAACAGGAACACCCCATATCCGGAATCTCCCAGACAAAGTCCGAAAAAGACCATAAAGAACGGGGCAAAGAACGGAGTCAAGTCCAATTCATTATACTTCGGAAGCATATACAACTTACAGATCGGTTCGAACCAGGCAAAGAATCCCTTATTATTCAATCGAATAGGAACATTATCGCCCGGCATCGGATCGGTAATCTCATAATATACATGTGCGTCATTCAGGTAAGCCTCTATTTCCACTTGACTGAATGCAGGTGCCCATCCTTCAATTAACATCAGTTTGTCACCGGCAGTCTGTTCGGAACTTAACACCACCTTAGAGAACTCAATCTGGCTTTGCAACTCTTTCAGAACAGCCTTCAAGGAAGGAATTTCTGTTTCGGAAAGCGTAACCAGCTTCTTTTCATTCTCTTCAACGGCCTGTTCGGTCGTATTGTAAAGCGTTTCAAGGTGTGCCAAAGAGTATGCAGGTAATTTCGCCTGTTCTACATCCAAATCCACTTCCTGCCCGCCTTTCGTCAGAGTCACGAAGAATACTTTAGAAGAGATGCGGTTCACAATCATTGCATTGTATTCCGTTTCCCACTCTTCCTTGTAATTTCCTTCCGAACAGCTATAAAAACCGATCACATAACCGGCATCTTTCAGCTTCTGAACATTGTCCGGTTCAAAGTTGCCCCAGGCTTCCAGCGCTTCTTTCTCTTTGGAATAGCTTTGCAACTGCTGCGACAGCTTTCCATGCTCTGTTTGCAGGGCATCCACTTCGTCCAGCACTTGCATACCACGGGCAGCCGTTCCGCCTTCCGTAGCAATTACGGCATTCTTTTCATGCTTCTGATTCTGAAGCAACTTCAAGGTAGCCGCCAAGCGATTGGAAAGACGAATATTCTCCTGCAACTCCGTGTTATCGGCAGCCCCCTGTTGTTTCTCCACAATATGGACTACCCCAAGTTCACGCAGACTGTTCAGGAATTCTTCATACTCTTTGTGATAAACCAGGAATGTGAGTTTCTTCATTTTTGTAATCATGCCTCTACCTCCTTCCTTTTTTCTTGATGGGACTTCATGATCTTTTGCGAAGATTTCGACAAGTTTTCTTCATCTTCCATGAATCGTTTGATCTTTCGCAATGCATCCTGATAGCCCGGTATCTGCACCTTCTCAAAAAGGTTCACCTTTTGAGTGGTCTTTTTCCTTGCATGTTCTAACAAGTTCAGCTTGGCGAGCATAAATTCTCGTTCAATTGCCGTATGAGCCAGCTCTTCCAATAGATGGATACCGTCGGCATACCATTTGGGAGCATTAAACATACTGTACGGACGTATCTCGAATTCTACATTTTCGAGCAACGGTACGCGCACACCCGCAATCTTTTTCACGCCAAGATGAACATCATTCACCTTTATTAATGAAGCGTCAAACTCATTCCAAAGGGCGAACATGGCTTCATAGGCTTGAATTTGTTGTTCGAGCCTATCCTCCAGATCGGCAGCTTCCGTTTTACAGCGTTTCACTTCCATGCGGAGGGCGCTTTCCTTATTCTTAATAATAGGAAGCGTACGCACCCGCACTTTCAGTTGCTTTTCGAGCTGCTGAAGAGAGGTTTTGTTATATTGAAACTTTATAGCCATCTCGTTGATTTACTAATTTAACAATTTACGATCAGACGATTGAAATTACTTCTTATAAACATATATAATCCGTCCACTATCATCCTAATAGCAAATCGTCTAATTGTCTAATTATTTTGTTTCGGCCAGTATTGATCCACCAAGTCTTTCTTGATATTCACTTCTTCCGGACGGAAATATTTACCGAACAAGCCCCAGGCAACGTCCAGCATTTCAGTAGTATCAAGATTGACATCAATAGCCAACAACTGATTGGAATAGTCCTTCGCAAAAGCCAACGTACGTTCGTCGTAGTTGGTCAGGTCAAAACCATTTTCCATCTTCGTCTTAGCGTTAGCGGCATCGGCATACAGACGTACAGCGGCATTCATCACTTGCGGATGGTCCTTACGTGTCTTCTTACCGGTTACCAGCTGTTTCAAACGAGACAATGAACGGAACGGGTCAACAATTACCTTACCGATATCACTATCACGACGCAGGAACAACTGACCTTCAGTGATGTAACCCGTATTATCAGGTACAGCGTGCGTAATATCTCCACCGGACAAAGTAGTCACCGCAATAATAGTGATTGAACCACCGGAAGGGAACTGCACCGCCTTTTCGTAAATCTTTGCCAAATCCGAGTAAAGCGATCCCGGCATAGAGTCTTTCGAAGGAATCTGGTCCATACGGTTAGATACGATTGCCAACGCATCCGCATAGCTCGTCATATCCGTCAATAGTACCAGCACTTTCTCATTATTATTTACTGCAAAATACTCTGCAGCAGTCAATGCCATGTCCGGAATCAACAAACGTTCTACCGGAGGATTTTCGGTCGTATTCATGAAACTCACGATACGGTCCAGCGCACCTGCATTAGAGAACACATTCTTAAAGTACAGGTAGTCGTCATTCGTCATACCCATACCTCCGAGGATAATCTTATCCGTTTCAGCACGTAAGGCTACATTTGCCATTACCTGATTAAAAGGCTGGTCGGGGTCGGCAAAGAACGGAATCTTCTGACCCGATACCAGTGTATTGTTCAAGTCGATACCGGCAATACCCGTTGCAATCAGTTCCGACGGCTGTTTACGTCGAACCGGGTTCACAGACGGACCGCCAATTTCCACTTCCTGTCCTTCAATGTCCGGACCTCCATCAATCGGATCACCGAAAGCGTTGAAGAAACGTCCGGCCAGCTGCTCACTCACTTTCAATGTAGGCGATTTGCCGAGGAATACTACTTCGGCATTAGTCGGAATACCCTCCGTACCTTCAAATACCTGCAAAGTGACATCGTCACCGGCAATCTTAACCACCTGTGCCAGTTTACCGTCCACAGTGGCAAGCTCGTCATACCCCACTCCTGTCGCTTTCAGCGAACAAGTAGCCTTGGTAATCTGAGTAATCTTGGTATATATCTTTTGAAAAGCTTTTGTTGCCATCTTTGATAATTAAAATTATAAATTAAAGATTATGAATTGACACTTCTTTCGGCAATCAATTCCTTCAGTTGTTTCTGGAATCCTTCATACTGTTCCGATTTGAACTTCGAGTAGTTCATCTGCTTACAGACATTAATCATCTTCTTGAAGTAATCCATTACTTCGTTGAAGTTATCAAAGTCAAATTCCGTATGACAGATGTCGATTATCATGTTCAGAATATCTTCCTGACGTTCCATCGGAGTTACCGCATCAATTTCATCAAAAGCATCCTGTTGCAAAATAACAAAGTCAATCAATTCTGATTTCCAGAAAATCACATGATATTCTACCGGTACACCATCATCACCGAGGATATTGATCTGTTCGGCAATTTCCTTACCGCGCTGTAAACGGGTTTTCAGTTCGTTTACCTTTCCAATCCATTCATCGTTGATATGACCTTTGATATACTCCTCAAATTCCGGGTATTCGATATATTTTGAATAAGAATCAATCGGATTCACTGCCGGATAACGTTTCTTATCCGCACGATCCTGTTCCAAAGCATAAAAACAACGAGCTACTTTCTTCGTATTTTCAGTCACCGGCTCCTTCAAGTTACCACCCGCAGGAGATACCGTACCGATAAACGTAATAGAACCCGTTTCGTCATTACTTAGTTTTACATATCCCGCACGACCGTAGAAGTTGGAGATAATAGCCGAAATATCCATCGGGAAAGCATCCGGCCCAGGCAATTCTTCCATACGGTTGGACATCTCACGCAAAGCCTGTGCCCAACGGGAAGTAGAATCCGCCATCAACAAGACTTTCAATCCCATGGAACGGTAATATTCCGCCAGTGTCATTGCTGTATATACAGATGCTTCACGGGCAGCTACCGGCATGTTGGAAGTATTCGCAATGATGATAGTACGTTCCATCAACTTACGTCCCGTATGCGGGTCTACCAGTTCGGGGAACTCGGTAAAGATTTCCACCACCTCATTAGCACGTTCACCACAAGCCGCAATGATAACGATATCCGCTTCCGCCTGTTTAGAGATAGCGTGCTGAAGCACTGTTTTACCAGTACCGAACGGACCGGGAATAAATCCCGTACCACCTTCCACAATCGGATTCAGCGTATCAATCACACGTACACCAGTCTCCAACAATTTGAAAGGACGCGGTTTCTCCTTATAATTCGTCATCGCACGTTTCACGGGCCATCTCTGAATCATAGTCACAGGAATATCATTTCCTTCTTCGTCTGTCAGGATAGCAATTGTATCTTCTATCTTATAATCACCTTCCGGCATGATTGTTTTTACGGTAGCCGTTCCTTTCATAGTGAACGGAGCCATAATTTTCAGCGGCTGAAAGTTTTCATCCACCTGTCCCAACCATGCAGAAGCCTGCACTTTGTCACCTACATTCGCCAAGGGTACGAAGTGCCATACACGTTCTTTATCCAACGGATATGTATATTGTCCTCTTTTCAGGAAAACTCCATCCATCTTGTCGAGGTCATTTTGCAGACCATCATAGTTTTTCGATAGCATACCCGGGCCTAATGTCACCTCAAGCATGTGTCCTGTAAATTCGGCTTCGGCGCCCACTTTCAGTCCACGTGTGCTTTCAAACACCTGAACATATACATGTGAACCTACAACCTTAATCACCTCCGCCATCAACTTATCGCCACCGGTCGAGATATAACAAATCTCATTCTGAGCTACCGGTCCGTCAACGACGAGGGTCACCATGTTGGCAATAACGCCACTAACAGTTCCTTTTGTTGCCATATATTTTTTTTATTTTATTATCTGAATTCTGCAGGAATCTGCACTTCGTTCTTCAGCGATTCGATAATGCTTCTGAACAACTGATTACCTCTTTCCTTATCCAGTGAAATCCACCGTTCAATCATTTCCAGCTTCAGCAGGAAAGCGAAAATACGTTCGATAGTGAAATAGTCGAAGAAAATAGCATCCTCCATCCAATTCCACCGCAAAGCATCCAACTTCTTCTCACGCTCCACCAGTTCTGTAATCTCACTGATTTTCACTAACGATTCAAACACATCCACTTCACCGGACAATCCGAAATCGCGGGCACTCGATGTACGCAATGCTTCGCATACTTCCGTATTTCCCACAACGTTGGAAGCAATATCCCATTTGAATTTACGGCTAGTAAATGCAACAAGAATATTATTGATGTTCAGGTTGAATTCAAACCAGGCAGAAACGAACTTATTCCCACAGTTCATCGCATACTCATAATATAGAGCAGCCAGATGATCTTCGTGCAAAACCGTACTTTCAGCCGGAGTATTCAGATAATCAGTAATAAAAGTGGATAGATAGACCGGAAATTCTTTAGGACTGATTTCTCCGCCTTCTCTCAGAATAGAAATATATTCAGAGAGTTCTTCAGCAGAGTAGTTTCCCCGTTTGTCGATTTCCGCTTCTTTATCTTTGAGAAGTTTCAGCACATTTGCATTATCAAACTTCAGATAAAACAAGTCAATCAACTTCTGGTCTGAAGCAGACAATCCATCGTAGATTTCAGTTTTAAAATCGGCTACTGTATAGCTCAGTTTGCTGTCTTCCAGCGAAAGTTCCGGCAAACCTGCTACCAAGTAATAGTACTTACTACTCATAGTCGCTTCTTTTAAAATAGCATTTCTACTAATTGAGGACGCAAGAACGCTTTGAAGTAATTCATGAATTCTTCTTCTCCGAAGTTCACCTTATACGAACCGTCCGCCGGAGAAACAGTGAACAGAGTTTTGATACCATTTACTTGCTGAATGGTCACCCCCTTGTCTAATAAAGCTTTTGCATGAGCTGCAAAATACTTTTTCAGTGATTCCGCATCGGCTGTTGAGATGACGATAGGCTCGTCTACACTCCATTTGGATGCCAATGCTACGATAAACGCATTCAGATAATCTTTATCCTGAGCGAAATCTTTCACGGAAGCGGTTATCAACTTATCAGTTACCATCGTAGCCACCTCAGATTTGAGTGCATTCACAGCCTGACCGGCAAATAGTTTTAACTCTGATTTAGTATTCTCTGCCAACTCATCAGCAGATTTACGAGAGGAGTTTACAATTGATTCTGCCTCCTTGCGGGCATCCTCAATGATTTTCTTAGCTTCTTCCTGAGCATTCGCGATAAGTCTCTGCGCTTCCTCGTTTCCTTTTTCCACGCCTTCACGATAAATCTTATCGGTCAACTCTTGAATTTTGTTTTCCATATTAACAGGAGAATTTAGTATTATTACTATATTAACTTAACTGTGTGTCCTTTATCAGATTCTCGCCAAATTTACAAAAATCAATTTGATAAAAAAGAGAAAGAAGAAAAGAAAAAGAACCGTTTGCGAAAAAATCACAGTCCTACACCTATTTTGTTCCGATTTAGTCCTTTTCCTATTACTAAATGACACATTTACCGGATTTTTCAAGCCGATAAACAAATATAAGAAATCCAAAAGACATTTGGAAACATGTAGATACTTAAAACGGCAAATGGGATATTAATACAAGATTAAATAACAAAAGCTATCGGTATTTCACCAAATTCATAAAAAACAGGAAAACAAGCTGGCGGAAGTTGAATATTGATAAAAACAGAAGTGATAAAACACAGAAAGCCCCTTGATTCAGAATGAATCAAGGGGCTTCTTAAAAATGGCGGCTACCTACTCTCCCACTGTTACGCAGTACCATCGGCGTGACG
>NZ_QSUR01000074.1:0-8951 GCF_003439055.1 Bacteroides sp. OM05-10AA | reverse complement strand
CGGGACTTACACCCGTTAGATAATGCTCATGCCGAGCGTACAAAAAACGGCGGGAGATTTTGATTTTCTCCCGCCGTTGCCGCGTTCAGTTGATGATACCGTCTGCTCTGATTTGTAGAATAAGAGGTGTGGTCGATTTTGATTTTAGCGTCTGGACGAGCCGCTGCCGTATCCAGCGTCGAAAAACGACGCATGGATAACTTTTTATGGAAAAGCACAAGGCGATAATCATATCGAGATTATAATACTCCGCAATGCACAGTCTCCCATCGGGCAGGGTGGTCGTCTGTTCCCGACGTACCTCTTTCTCGCACAACTCTCCGGCGACAAGTATTTTTTTTATTTGCCGCACGACACTCGCCGCCAATATATTAAATGTATGCGCGATTTCTTCGACAGACATCCAAACGGTTCCGTCATCCGATAAGATAAGCGACACTTGAACTCCGCTCGTGTGCGATGGTTCGATTTTCAATGTTCCTCTATTCATGGCTTTATGCTTTTAACGCGATTTTCTCTATTTCATCCAATTTCCCGGAAAGAGCCTGCATATCACGACTTATTTTGTCGCTGGTTATGCGGGCATAAATTTGAGTGGTCTGGATATTCGTATGCCCCAGCATTTTGCTGACACTTTCGATAGGTACGCCTTTGGCGAGTGTCATGGTCGTGGCGAACGTGTGGCGGGCAAGGTGGAATGTGATATTCTTGCTGATACCGTATAAATCGCCTATCTCCTTCAAATACGAATTGAGCTTTTGGTTACTCAATACAGGTAGCAAAAGACCGTTCGGCAGTTTGCCCTCATATTTTTTCAGAATAGCCTGCGGCACTTTCAGCAGAGGCACGTTCACTGCCGTGTCCGTTTTTTGACGGGCAGTCATAATCCACGGCTTACCGTCGAACGAAATACGGATGTTCTCTTTCGTGAGATTCCGCACGTCGATATAAGCCAATCCCGTGAAGCACGCGAAGATGAACACGTCTCGTACTTGCTCCAAACGGCTGCAAGTAAATTTCTTTTTCAGGATTTTCTGTAATTCATGCTCCGTCAGATAACCTCTATCCACTCGTTTCAGCCGTATTTTGTAATTGACGAACGGATCGGTAAAAATCCAGCCGTTGTTTTTGGCCACAATGACGATCATGCGGAATGTCTGCATGAACTTGGCCGTCGTATTTTCATTACAGCCGCTTTCCGTGCGCAGGTAATTCTCAAAATCCGTAATAAACACATGGGAGATTTCTTTCAACGCGATGTCCTTGATCCGATACTTGGTCTGCATGAATTCCTCCAAACGTCGCATACAGCGGTCATACTTGGCATAAGTCGCCGCGCTTTTGCTGATACCGACCAATTTCTTCACATCTTCATTATGCGAACGGAACAGTTCCAGCAGAGTTTGTTGTCTCGATGTAATCCCCAGAAAAGCGTTGCGAACCTTTTCCGCCGTTACATACGCCTCATGTACCTCGATGTCGTGATAGTGATTTTTCAATGTCGTCCGTACATCGTCCAGCAGGGAATTAAGCTGGCGTGCTTTCAAGGAATTGCCCGCCATTTTTTGCGTATTGACATCCCACAACTCCGGCACTACATCCAGCTTGGAGCTGAATTGTACGATTTCGCCATTGACGGTCAAACGGATCATAATTCCCGACCTGCCTTCTTTGTTTACTTGATTCTTCCGAATGTAGAAAAGAATCTTGAATGTACTCTTGCTCATAATACCTCCTTTTTTTGCCTCTTTGCCGAGGGTAAAAACTTTTAGCGGCAAAGAAATAATTAATAATTGGGTTGTGAGCAGACACTTTGAAGACAACAAACGACAAATCAGAGACTTACCATAAAAATCGTTACTAAAATCAATCGTCCATTTTCAGTAACGATTTAGTAACGGTACTCTGTCCAAACGGGGCTTTTTTGTGTCTTTCGGATGTCCGAGAAGAGAAATAAAAAATCCCGTAAAACCTTGATTTTACGGGATTTGTCATACTTTGACCCCTTTTTGTCTTTGGGGTTCTGCGGAGAGAGAGGCTCTCGAACCTATACATTCAAGAAATATCATAAAATTGCAAATTACTGATAATCACACACAATTTGGAATACATAGTAAATCTAAATCTTTCTGAATATCTTTTGCTATTCCAAATATTGGGTGTATATTTGGGTGTAGAATTTCAAACGCACCCAATTATGAATATCAAACGAAACATCATTTTTGCATTGGAAAGCCGGAAAAAGAACGGTGTGCCAATTGTGGAGAATGTCCCCATCCGTATGCGCGTCATATACGCAAGCCAGCGCATTGAGTTTACAACGGGTTACCGCATCGATGTAGCCAAATGGGATTCCGACAAGCAGCGAGTAAAGAACGGGTGTACCAACAAATTAAAGCAAAGTGCATCTGAAATCAATGCCGATCTGCTGAAATACTATGCCGAAATTCAAAATGTGTTCAAGGAGTTTGAGGTACAGGAAACCATGCCAACTACCCAACAACTAAAGGATGCATTCAACCTGCGGATGAAGAATGCCAACGAAGAACAGCAGGAAGAAGCACAGATAAGTTTTTGGGAGGTGTTCGATGAATTTGTAAAAGAATGCGGCAATCAGAATAACTGGACTGAATCCACATACGAAAAGTTTGCAGCCGTTAAAAATCACCTCAAGGAGTTCAAGGAAGATGTGACCTTTGAATATTTCGATGAGTTCGGATTGAACGAGTATATCAATTTCCTGCGTGACAAAAAAGACATGAGAAACAGTACCATCGGTAAACAAATGGGATTCCTCAAATGGTTCCTGCGATGGAGCTTCAAGAAAGACTATCACCAGAATATAGCATACGATACGTTCAAACCGAAATTGAAAACCACCCCCAAGAAGGTAATCTTCCTGACATGGGAAGAGTTGAACAGACTAAAAGACTATCAGATACCCAAAGACAAACAGTATCTGGAACGTGTCCGGGATGTTTTCCTGTTCTGTTGCTTTACCAGTCTGCGTTATTCAGATGTTCGTAACCTAAAGAGAAGTGATGTCAAGTCCGACCATATAGAAGTCACCACCGTTAAAACGGCAGATAGTCTGAGTATTGAACTGAACAAGTACAGTAAAGCCATACTTGAAAAATACAAGGACATCCATTTTGAAAACCACATGGCATTGCCTGTTATCAGCAATCAGAAAATGAATGATTATCTGAAAGAACTGGGAGAACTGGCAGAAATTAACGAACCTATACGTGAAACCTACTACAAAGGAAATGAACGTATAGATGAAGTTACACCGAAATACGCATTACTCAGCACACATGCAGGAAGAAGGACATTCATCTGTAATGCACTGGCTCTCGGTATTCCTGCACAGGTTGTAATGAAATGGACAGGGCACAGTGATTATAAAGCCATGAAGCCTTACATTGACATAGCAGACGATATTAAGGCCAATGCAATGAACAAGTTTAACCAACTCTAAAAGTATCAGTCAGTTTCACAGATTATCCATTATTAGAGTTATCTTTGTTAAGTAATAGTTAGTGATATGGAAAATAACAACGAACATAATATAAAGAAAGGTCATTTTGATGCCTTTGTCCATGCTGTCGGTTCGGAAATAGAACAGGCACAAGTCCGACTCATTACCGCAGCCAATGCCCAGATGTTGTTCCATTACTGGAAAATGGGGAATTATATACTGTACCACCAACACCTACATGGGTGGGGTGGTAAAATTATCAAAAAATTGGCACAGGCAATCAGATTCAATTATCCTGAAAAGAAGGGATATTCGGAACGTAATCTTACTTATATGTGCCAGTTTGCCCGTTTATATCCGTTAAATGTACTTCGTAGTTTTATTGAAGCAGATTCAATACTGTCGGTCCCAAATATTCAAAACATTACTAATGAAGTCCTTAAGCTCAATAGCGGACAATTTACGCAGGAGCTTACTGCGCAAATACAATCAGCTGATAATCAATCTTTAGAAATTACGCAGGAGGTTCCTGCGCAATTTCAGAATGTAGCAAAAACAGTAGCAACCATCTATAAAATAAAAATAGAGGATATAGAAGATTTATTCTTGGCGTCACCGATTGCAAGAATAAATTGGGCAAGCCATATGGTCATACTCAATAATCCGCTACCATTGGGCGTAAGGTATTGGTATATGAAACAATCTGTAGAAATGGGTTGGAGCAGTAATGTGCTGAAAATGCAGATTGAAAGTAATCTGTATGACAGACAAATCAAGAGTAACAAGGTAAACAACTTCACTGCCACACTTCCGGCACCTCAAAGCGATCTTGCCAATTATCTGTTAAAAGACCCGTATATCTTTGACTTGGCAGGAGCAAAGGAAAAGGCTGACGAAAGGGATATAGAAGAACAGTTGGTAAAGCATGTAACCCGTTACTTGCTGGAAATGGGTAACGGCTTTGCTTTTGTTGCCAGACAAAAACATTTCCAGATTGGGGACAGTGACTTTTTCGCCGACCTGATCCTATATAATATCAAGCTCCATGCCTATGTTGTCGTGGAATTGAAAGCAACGCCATTCAAACCGGAATATGCAGGGCAGTTAAATTTCTATATCAATGTTGTAGATGATAAACTGAGGGGAGAAAATGATAACAAGACCATCGGTCTTTTGCTGTGCAGGGGTAAGGATGAGGTCGTGGCACAATATGCCTTGGCTGGATATGACCAGCCGATAGGTATCAGCGACTATCAATTGAGCAAGGCAGTACCCGAAAATCTGAAATCTGCCCTACCGAGTATAGAAGAAGTGGAAGAAGAACTGACCTTATTCCTTGACAAGGACAAGAACCCATAATATAAAGTATATGGCAGGAAAGATACAGACGATGATTCCCCAATATGGAGAACTCAACAGAATATACAGAGACTATATAGATAATTACGCTTTTTCTTTTGACAGGCAGAAATTCATATCGGATTTCTATCAGGAGTATAATGACATGAAATCCTTTGAAGCCGCTATCCTTGAACTGGTGCTTGACAAGCAAAAAGAGCAATACACCTTGATACTCAACAGCCTGAAAACTGAAATAGAAAAGAGCATACAGGCTTATGAGATACGCCCGTTAAGTGACAGAGCCATAGAACGTGCTTGCTATCAGCACATGGAAAGGTATTCTCAGGAAATTGAAGCCCAGCTGGATGTTACAAGAAGTCTGAGCAAGCCGCTGAATGAAGCCAACAACAGGTATGATTCCATTGGTTACAGGGAGCATACAGCCGAAGAGGAAAAACAGGCAGAGAAAGAATATGAACGCTGCAAGGCTGAATATGACAGGGAAAAAGCCAAACTGAACAAACTCTATGATCAGCAAAAGGCTGCAAGAACAGAGGCATTCCAATACATGAAGAACTGTTGTGCGGACATATACCGTCAAAGCTGCCTTTTTCTGGATATATTGAAGAAATACATTCCTGACGGAAAGCAAGAGAATAAATCAAGCGAGCCAATCAGTCAGCAGGAAACGACAGAAGAACAACAGGAATATTTCAGCATGAAATTACTTTCGCTCATTCATGAGGTGTGCATAGGAGAACAGTTCGAAGAAATTTCCGCACTGGATTTCTATGCCAATATGAATCTTCACCCCTGCAACTGTAAGCTGAAAATAAAACCGAGAGAGAAAATACGTGTATGCTATCTGATATTCCTGATGAGCGAGAAACTCTCCAAACAGGACAGGGACAAATGGAAAGACAGAATACTGAAACTGCTGGATATTGACGACAGCTACTACAAATCCAAGTACAAGGAGCCTGTTTCAGATTTCCCCAGTGACAGCAACCAAAATTTCGCCAAGGAAATGGAACATATATTCAGATAATCCGTAATATATCCTGATACTTTACGAAAGTTCCACTTTTACCACTCAAAATAATTTTTGAGTGGTATTTTTATTTTCTGATATTCAATAAGATACAATGATATTCAGTTTGTACCGTCCCCATCCTTACCACTCATAACCCTACCTAATTTTGCATCGTTCGAGAACAGAAATAACAGCCAGTGCGCAGGGCTGATTGTTTAACGACTAAATAGATTGGACGATGACAAATATCCAAGAATTATTATCAAAACCCGTCTGGCAGATGACAGGCGAAGAATTCATATTCCTGAGTAAGCACGCTTCAGGTCAGGCCGAAGCATTGCCGCAACCCGTTACAGACACGGAAAAGAAGTATGTGTACGGAATACTCGGTATAGCCAAACTGTTCGGGTGCAGTCTGCCCACTGCCAACCGCATAAAGAAAAGCGGTAAGATAGACAAGGCGATTACCCAGATAGGGCGCAAGATTATCGTAGATGCGGAATTGGCTCTTGAGCTTGCCGGGAAGAAAACAGGAGGACGGAAATAATGGGAGGTATGCTTATGGACTATATGAAAGAAATAAAGGAGATTTCGGCAGAACAGGCAATAATCCTTTGGCAAGCTTCACGCCTGAGTCTGTCGAAAATCTACGAAAAAGCACCTGAGATTCTAAAAGTGCAAGGTTCGGTCATTGGTACACTGGGCAATTTCAGTGCATCCATCGGCAAAGCCAAGAGTAAAAAGACTTTCAATGTATCGGCTATCGTAGCCGCCGCATTGAAAAACGGTACGGTACTGCGGTATGTTGCGGAACTACCGGAAGAAAAAAGGAAGATTCTTTATGTGGACACGGAACAAAGCCATTATCACTGTCTGAAAGTCATGAAACGTATTTTACGGCTTGCTGGTCTTCCTGATGACAGGGACAATGAACATCTGGAGTTTCTCGCTTTGAGGAAATACACGCCCGAACAGCGTATCAGGATTGTCGAACAGGCTATCTATAATACACCGGACATAGGGCTTGTAATCATAGACGGCATCCGTGATATGGTATATGACATCAACAGTCCGGGAGAATCGACACGCATTATATCCAAACTGATGCAGTGGACGGATGACAGGCAGATACACATCCATACGATACTCCACCAGAACAAAGGCGATGAAAACGCAAGAGGGCATATCGGTACGGAGCTGAACAACAAGGCGGAAACCGTTCTGCTGGTGGAAAAGGACAAGAGCAACGGGGATATAAGCAATGTTTCAGCCATGCACATCCGTGCAATGGATTTCGAGCCTTTCGCTTTCCGTATCAACGACAATGCATTGCCTGAACTCATAGAGGGGTACAGACCCGAAGCGAAGAAACCCGGAAGACCGGAAGAGGAAAAGTTTGACCCTTACAGACATATTAGCGAACAGCAGCACCGCATAGCACTGGAAGCGGCTTTCGGACTGAAAGAGGAATACGGCTACAAGGATCTGGAAACCTCCTTAATCAAGTCATATATGTCGGTAGGTGTAAAACTGAACCATCAAAAAGCGGTATCACTTATCACCATGCTCCGGAACAAACGGATGATAGTACAGGAGAACGGCAGGAAATACACGTTCAAGCCGGACTTTCACTATTAGACCGTATAACCTGTAATCACTTCACTTTATTCGGCAGGTCTATATATTAAGAATAAAGCGAAGCGGTTGTAGGGAATAGAAAAGCGCTTCACTTTATTACCGTATCCTATATATACGAAGATAAAGTGAAGTGATTATACAGACCGTACTTCATAAAAAAGTACGGGCGAAAAGAGAAATAAATATTCCAACCATTATTCAAACACTCATCTTATTATGGATATACAGACAGCAAAACAAATCAGGATAGCGGATTTTCTGTACAGTTTGGGATATTCTCCCGTCAAGCAGCAAGGTATTAACCTATGGTACAAATCCCCGTTACGGGAAGAGACAGAACCCTCGTTCAAAGTAAATACCGAGCGCAACCAATGGTATGATTTCGCAATCGGCAAAGGTGGAAATATCATCGCACTGGCACAGGAACTCTACTGTTCCGACTATGTGCCTTATCTTCTACAGAAAATCGAAGAACAGATACCACACATACGTCCCGTGTCTTTCTCTTTTGGCAAGCAATCATTTTCCGAACCGAGTTTTCAGCAATTGGACATTGTGCTGCTGGCTTCTCCTGCCCTGCTTGCCTACCTACAGGAAAGAGGGATAAACACGGCACTGGCGAAAAGAGAATGTAAGGAAGCCCGTTTCACCCACAACGGCAAACGGTATTTCGCCATTGCCTTTCCGAACATATCAGGCGGATATGAAATTCGCAACCGATATTTCAAGGGATGTATCGCACCAAAAGAAATATCCCATATCAGACAGTCAGGAAAACCAAGGAGTACATGTTACGTTTTTGAGGGATTTATGGATTACCTTTCCTTTCTTACTTTAAGGCTGGAAAGCTGTCCGCAATCACCCGACTTCGACAGACAGGATTACATAGTTCTTAATTCCGTAGCCAATGTTCCCAAGGCACTCTATCCGTTGGGAAGCTATGAGCGCATCCACTGTTTCTTTGACAATGACCGTGCAGGAATGGAAGCAATACAGCAAATCCGAAAGGAGTATGATGCTACCCGGTATATACGTGACGCCTCGCAAATCTACAGTGGATGTAAAGATCTGAACGAATATTTACAGAAACGAATAGCCGATAGGAAAGAGCAAGCGCAATCTGTCGAAAAGAGGAATGATACGCTATCCAAGAAACCGAAAGGCTTCCGGTTATAGCCCACTATAACTACACGCTTCGCTTTCGTAGTTGTGGGCTCTCCCGAGGGGATTAGGGCTTTGCCCTAATGACCCACTCAGGGCGTTTCACCCCTGAGAACCCCGAGCAAAGAGTGACCCTCTCTTTGCAATCTCCGCTTATGGGTTACCCCTAAGAACCCCTCTGCGAAAGCGAGCAAAGTAAATCAATTGTAAACAAAGGAAAGAAGCTATGGCAACAAAATCAAGCATACATATCAAGCCTTGCAACATCGCATCGAGCGAGGCACACAACCGAAGGAC
>NZ_QSUR01000073.1:0-9114 GCF_003439055.1 Bacteroides sp. OM05-10AA | reverse complement strand
CCATTTGATTGCTTCCAAGCCACCTAAAGCTCCAAGTATTGTTAGCCAGTCGTTTAGTTCCATATTATCTATTACTTAATATTTTAGCACTATATGTTTATCACTCTACACATTTACATACCATACAATATATTTTTTCCCATCAATTCCATTTTTGGCAACAGCAGTACATCTGACCATACCATTTCTATTTACTGGATAACGACTAGATATGGCCACTCCTTCTGAATTGTAAAAGGACCCCAAGCTTGTATTATTTACATTACTCCCCAAACCAATTTTTGCTCCATTGTTTCCATATACTAATTTTATAGCATTACAATACCATGAAGAAGAAGATGATGATGAATATTTTGCATCAACCAAGATCGTAAATGTTGCACCAGCAATATCTAACGTATTTGGGAGAGCAAAATAAGACACTCTGTCATTAACTTTATCTATAGTAGTTATATGTTGAACAATTATATTGCTACTTCCATACCAATCCATATTTTCGACAAAACGATAATCAATATCACCTTCCGTATTCATTTGAACACCGCTAGTCTCTACAAAACTATTTTTACATATCGCATTGAAAGTAATAAAACTTTTACCCCATTTAATCAATTCGCTTCCATTAAAAGCATTTCTAACAAACCCCTCACCTAATCCAAATTTGAATAGAAGACTTTCTATCGTTCCGTTTCTATTCATCCGTGTTATATTACTACCACTAAAATATTCTCCTGATATTTTAACCGACTCACTGTATATGGAATTCTCATCTATATGCCAGCCACCTATATTACCAGCATTAGATATTACTCTTCCTTCAAACTTACATTCTTTATTGATCGGATCAAGCGAAAACACAATCTCATTATCCACAAGTGCAAATACTCCTGAATGCTTAGTCCCATCAGCAGATGTAAGGCAGTCTTTACCTTGCAGTATTCCAGTAAGTAATGTTGTCCCTTCCGAATTAACAGTTTTTGTTCCTGAAAACATTTTAGGAGTCACAATATACTCTTCACCTAATTCTGTTGCATAACCATTCCACTTCTCAATCCACGGAAGAAGATTTGCATCCTTACCAGTCTCTCCCTTAAGTCTTATAGGATTTCCCCATTCACCTGAATCTGCACTTTCCGCAACTTTTTGAGAAATCCAAATCACGGATGCGGTTGAATCCGTGTGCCAGCCTTCCATTGTACCATCACCTGTAGGTTTTGCGGGTTCTTTCTCACTATCATTATAAGTTATATAAACTCTCATGCCATCCTTCCCATCTGTGCCATCGGTTCCGTCGACACCGTCATTCCCATCTGCAACCATTAATGCCCATGCCGTTCCGTTGTATATATATACCCGGCCATTATCCGTATCACGATATGCCCAATTCTTTTGAGGATTATCGGGAGGAATTGAAGAATCCCCTTTCCACACAATATCAAGCCCGTCATTTCCGTCTTTACCGTTTATTCCGTCCAGCCCATTCTTTCCATCCGAACCGTCAACGGTCATAACATACCATGCATTATCTTGATAAACATAGCATTTCTTATCTGTTGTGTTACGATAATACCATCCGTTTTTAGGATTATCAGGATGAGAAGAATATTCTCCTTTATACATAAGACTTATTCCATCTTTACCATTCACCCCATCGGCACCGTCTATACCATTGTATCCATCCTTCCCATCCTGACCATCTTTACCGGGTTCACCATCTTTACCGTTTGTTCCGGGTTCACCTTTCAAATTCTCTTTCGCTTCATCTGACAAATTATCCCATGTGAGAACAACATCCCGCATTGTACATACATATTTTCCCTCCACTAATGCCCAAGAAATTGCACCACCGGCTATGTGCCCCGATTTATCCGGTTTAAATAAGGCTGCACCACATCCAAATTCAGCACTACCATCCGGATATATACAGTAAGTAATGTTCTCATCATTATCGACTCCTTTAATCATACCATTCATGCTATAAAAGCCTTTAAGCCCATTACTGCCTGGAATATCACCCCCAACACGAATTTTTACTTTCCCATCCCAGTTCTTGCTATTGATATCAAACATCACATCAATAGCAGGCTGCCCAGTTTCGTCAGCATGAAGATAAATAGCCGATTGACGAGCTTTATTCTGCGAGTTACCAAATTGTATTAGTTCGTCACCCGCTGCTGGCGGATAAATAACATTACCAGCTTCATCAAAATCGAATTCAGATAAAGGAATGTGCAAGGTCTTTGTCTCCACATCGACAGAATCAACTTCGACATGATAAAGCTTTGTCTTGTCACCGACAAATGTCTGACAGCGTACAAAGTCGTGCGCTACGATACTCATATCCTCATCCTCCAACACTATGAGGTATTCTGTACCATCGTCAGAAATACGAGCGGACTTTACTTTTCCATGCCCTTGACTTATTGTTTGTGCACCAATGATAGCCCGAATCTTACTTATCAACATTTCAAAAACAATCATAGTTTCACGGACCACGATTGTATCAATCTCCAGTTTCCATTTACCAGTCATGTACTCCCAAAGTTTCCAGCCATGTCCTGCAAAGCCGGACATGAAATCTTCCACATACTCTTTTACTCCATTCGCCAATTTTTGTCCTGTCTCTTTCACCGAACAGAGAAAGCCGTAAAACTTACCGTTACTTAATATTGCCATATTGTTTATATTTATTCATTATACGATGATAGTGGATATATTCTACTGGAATACTGTGACCACCAACTATTTCCTTTATAAGTTTCAACTGAATCGTCCGGAACATAAATCTTACAAGCAGCATTGAAGCCATAACCCAGATTTGCGGATGAACATGCAGGTGGGACACTTGAAGAAATCTTCAGATAAATCATAGACTTGCAATCATAGAATAAATCGTTACCAAACGAAGTAACCGAAGCAGGTACTTCCAATCCGGTTAATACGTTACACCCACGAAACATAAGTTTACCTAATAGAGTTAGTCCATTAACAGGTAATATTACAGTCTTCAGACTGGAGCAGTAATCAAAGAAGTTATCCATACCCTCGCTGATTATTTCGTCAGGAAATTCGAAGCTTTCTAAAGAACCGCATTTTTCAAAAATGGACCATCTTAGTTTTAAAGGTTTCATTCTACCACTTTCAAACTCAACTTTCTTTAAATTAGGACAACCTGAAAAAATAGACTGCTGCATATATTCAACATATTTAGGAATAGTCATTTCTTCTATCGCTGTCCCTCTGAAAGCTTCAAAAGCAATCTCTGTTACATAGGGAGGTAGTATGAAAGATTTCAAATTAGAGCAATATTTTAATAAACCCGGTTTAATCATTGAGATGGATGTCATGTACTGAAATTCATCAAAGTACATTATTTGAGTATTATTACTGAAAGGAGTACCAAACTGTGAATCTGTTATATTCGCCAATTGCGCTTTAATAATACCAGTACCATCACCATAATTCCCAACCATGTAAGAACCTACGAAATCGTCTTTGAATCGTAGATAAAATTCACCTGTTATATTAAGGACTAGCCGATTGAAATAACTACGAAGAGCTATGGCTGTATCTTCATAGCAATTCGTATTGATATGAAGCGTTCCATCAAGAACCGGGCGAGGATCATCACCAGCTACACCGGAACTGTTAAGCCCAACATAAGTCCCGTCTGCCAACTTTCCAAGGTTATCAAGCATCTCGGCTCCATTCTCATTATAGGTATATTCCCCAAACACTGCACGCACACGTTTAAGGGCATGCGCTTCTCCCTGTTCCTGCTGTGCATCCATGATCTTGATTAAAAGGTCAACCGGATTAAGTTTCGGACAATCACTGACAAAGAAGTCCGTAATCTTTCCGGCACAATCATCGATAAGCACTCCCTCCTGTTTCAACAGAGGGAAGTTCTGTAATGTCAAATACCTGTTCGTGGATGGATATTGAACCAGTTCCAGACACCCGCCTTGCGGAAGCCTTATCTGTGTCAGTGACGTTCCATCAGCCCAAACTCTACGTAAATGCGTACATACAGAAAGGTCAAGAGAACCGGCCAACGTGGCTATGTTAGACAAAAGGATAGATTGCAGAGATACACAATCCGAGATAGTAAGTCCCGTGATCGCAATAACAATCCGCTCTGTACGGCTTCCCAGCTCTAATTCACGTAACATCCTTCCCTTGATGATAAGATTTCCGTTTACGTTTTTATCATGCCACTTACCAATACTCATCAGCCAACTGGCTCCCTGAATGATATTCTGCTGGTCACCTGTGCCACCCAGGTCTATTATCATTCTGCATACCTGTCCGGCCTTTGTCCTGCTACCCTTTACAATTGATGTACCGTTTGCAATAGTGGGATACATATCGATGGCGGGAATTATATCATAGGCGATAGCGTTTCCGGCAGCACGAACATTTATTGAATCTGTTCCATTTGCAGAATACTCCCCAAAACTATATTTTGAAGACATATACTGGATGCGCTTTTTCATCCATGCCGTTTCCGCGCTGTATAAATCCCCTAGTTCCTGTGTCAATGGGTCAGTATCATTCGTGTATCGTCCGGCATTCATCATTAGCTTGGCATTCTCATAGCGTTTGGAATCTTCATTCACAGTTACAGCCGGAAAATACTCTTTCACGTTGAGATAGTATTTCTGGTACCATGCATAAACTTTTTCTGCATGAGTACCGGATTTCAAGCCGCCTAATACCTCCATAGCCGACATCATAGAACGCATCCCTGCAGCAAGTTCGTCCGGAAACGCCAGTTCCAACAGATTCCAGAACACGGAAGTTTCTCCATTCCAGACAGGAGCTCCGGTATCATAACTGTCATGTACTTCGACATAATACCCCTTTCGGAGTTGTCCCTGATTGGTGATAGGCATTATTGTATCAAGGTCGTCCTGTCTCCATTTCCATTTACAGCCTTCTCCAAAACAATATGGGTATGTGTTTTTTGCCCGGTTATCGGTAGCAGCAACAAATTCGGTAAAGTTGTGATGGTATATTGCGTCGGGAATATCAAAGTAGGTTTTAGCTTCAGCTCTGAATTTGGCAATACGGGCGTTGATGAAAAGTGTATTCAGTTCATCATTTGTTTTCCCCGCCAAATCAGCACTTGATAAACCGTACCCCTTATTTACAAGTTGGTGTATCAGGTTTATTTGTCCTTCACCTATGTCGGATGGTATGAACTGTTTTTCTGCAGCTTCATAATAATACAGGTTATACAGATTTGTATCACCCGGCTTTGCGATCCAGTATTCTACACCATTCTCTTTATAACCGGATGCGTCAGCATTCAATTCAGCCAGCGTCCCATTAAACGGCTGAATTCTGCTCGAACAGGAATACACAAGATTATAGGCCGGTATCCAGTATTTTATATTCTCCGGAAGTCCACCGTCAAGACCAATGCTGTTTTCTCCATTGTATTGCCATGACTCTTCATCTTCGTTATATGTAATTCTTCCCGTATTCCAAGGTACGCGAAACAATGCCGGAAGTGGGGAGTTATCCGCTCCCTCAATAGAGATAAGGCCGGGAAACAAATCGGTATCATAACCAAAACAATACTTGTCCCCCTTGTCCGGACCACCAGTAAACTCACCCATACAGGTGTATACTATTTCACCCTCGTCATTAAGTTCCTTGCGGAAAGCCATAAATGGCTCCTGATAGACAGAAACACGGACTTTCGGATCAAGGGCCATTGCTTCATTAGTGAGTCCGAGCTGTTTATACAAATCCGTATATGAATTAACCGAACCAGCCTTGTGGTCCTGCATGGATGATGCCCAGTTTTTCTTGAATGTAACGGATGCACATGCAGGAACGTTATCAAACATGATAAACTTCTTTGTGGTTGTTGACCCGTCAGCATAAGTAATAACAGACTTTGTCTTGTCAACTTTACCCTTTTCATTCCATTCCCAGTATTTTTTAGAAGATGTGCCCTGACCACTCATTTCCACATTGGTGATGGTCACGTTTCGTTCCGGGCGGTTTACATATTGTATTTCAAGTGTACCTGTTCTCTTTGCTGTATCATAATAAGACGGGAATATATTATCAAATACAAAGACATTCATTTTTGCCCTTATGGCATCGAAGTCTAACTGTGTGGCCATTGCGTCATAAAGATTGTTATTCTCGCTTTCTTCAACCTTTTCATCGGTACCGGGCAACCAATTGATATAATTCTTATGTACTGCGTTGGAGCCTAGTCCGGTTTCATATATACGGATTCCATAGACATCCACGTCAGCATAGTCAGAACCTATAATTATATCTCCATTCTGCGCCCAATAATCATTTGATTCGTAAAGGAAAGTACGATTCTTTTTTCCATTGATATAAATAGAGCAAAGATTAAATCCGGTATTTCCATACATATTCGGCGAAATGGTCATGGCTATCCTAACACGTACACCATCATCGGTTGGAATTGATTGTAACTCCTCATTTTTAAGAGACTGGCTACACGGCCAGATGTTGTTTGCATAAATATTAAGTCCGGTAAATCCTTTTCCATCCGGTACCGACAAAGTTATAATAGGCTCGGAGTAGTCGGTAACATTATAAATCTTATAATCCAGTTCAATGGTTTTCCCATTACGGGCACTTTCTATTTCAAAAGGCTTGTAACCGATATCCAACAAACTTCCGGCCATCATTCTTAATACACGGTTTCCGTCACTGTCTACAGTCCATCCGTCGTTATTCCAGTTCATGCCTTCCCATTCGGCTGCGATTTGAGAACTGTCTATTTCATTGATAATCTTTTGGTAATTTGACTGACTATTAGTACGTGTACGCGGGTTCATGTAAAAGACTGATCCGGCCGTAGCGGAAAAGCCGGAAGAGTTGCTCACAGGGAAGATCATTGTATCGGTCAAAGGCTCTCCATTATCCGATACGGCTACAGAGATTTCAAAGTCCGTATCATCGACGGTTTCAATCTCCATTGCATAAGAGAAGCTATTTTTCGTATTAGTGGGTATCGTACTCTCCTCACTGGTATATACGGTAAGATTATCCATTCTAATGGAGAATGTGCCACTTGTAGCCGTAGCATCACCATCATAAACTGAATATTCAAAAAGTTTATTGTTCGACCAGTTGGATGCTTTTTCTGAAAGATTATTCACACACATCAGCTTCACCTGCTCGCCTTCCGATGCGCACATGATATTGAAAGACACCGTTTTGGTTTTGATGGTGCCATCGGAGTTTTCAAGATAAACGGATAATTTGTATACACCCGTCTGTCCGGGGTGGTCAATAGAGAAATTCAAAGCGGTATCCGTATAGATAACGTTTCCCAGCACTTGTTCATACGCTTTGGCGTAGTTTTCTCCCTCAAGGGTGACTTTAAGTGTCTTGTTTACATTTCCGGATATATAGAGAGGAATAGAAATTGTCCCGGAATATAATGTCCACCACTGGAAAGTATCAGCCTTGACAGACAATGATGTCATCGTTACATTATAAGTATAAGCCGGAGTGGCCTGTCCGGTCACTTCACCGGTTATTTTAACCATGATTGAGTTGGCCCCATTCGCAAGATACTCGGCTATATCAACTTTTGTGGCAGTAATGGAGTTAACCATCAGGGTTTTTATCAGGGTATAGTCTGCACTGACAGAGTTTTTTATGAATATCTCACACTTGCCACGTTCTCCGGTATTCTCGTAAGGATCATTATAGCTGTAACGTTCCTGTGAAATGAATGTGAAATTTAATACGCAAGGTTCACCCTTTTGTGAAGTAAAGGACTTATCACCATTATTTTGGACACGGATATAGTATTGAACTCCGGTTGTGGAGTCAAGACGCTGGTAGATATCGTTGACAGAATCTTGCAAACTGTCTATTTCTTCTGAATGAATTGCGATAACTTCTTTATCCGCATCGGTAAAGTCATTGGTAGATAAATCTTTTCCGTCCACTTTATCTACTTTTTCGTCAATAAGTTCCCGAAGTACGGTATCATCAAAATTTGTCTGATAATCTACCCATTCGCCATTTTTATATTGATACTCCTTATCTGTCTCTTTTACATAGACGACACAGCCTTCTGTCAATCGGTCGGCTGTAATGGCATTCCTTGCGTCAATAGTAGATACCTCCTTATGACCACCTTGACCATAAATAGAATAGTGCGTAGGATATACGTCTCTACTTGTGCCCGGAACAATAGGGGAATATACATTGGTTCCCTTCAATTCTTCACTCATTTCACCTCAATATTTAATACACCCGTCTGGATGCTATTTAAACGATAAATAGTGTAACTCTCTTTGTGACCGAAAGCGTTTGTAACTTCACGAGTTTCTTCTTTCCAGTCTGTATTACGCAATCCTCCAATCCAGAACTGAATACCGGATACCATAGATGTAGGAAGGATGTAATAAGGATACTTACCACCGGTACAATCGAAAACAGTAGAGCCTTGCGTCCGGCCAGCCCATGTGTTTGATAAAGACAAAATCTCATCATTTGTCAATGTTCCGCTTGCGGACACTCCGTAATACTTCTTCACCTTAAATTGTGCTGATACGGACTTTGTATATGTCTGTCCGCCTTGTATCGCTTTCAGAGTATAAGTTGCATCCGTAGCAACATTTGCGTATTGCTTTGCCCTGATTCCGATTAACAGTGATTCATTGTTGATTGATTGTGATTCAATATCCCGATCATAAGTCCATGACAGAGATATTGTTTGTGAACTGCCTTTCTCATAAGTTCCACCTCCTGATAGTGTCATAGTAAACGGAAAGACTTTCGACATGAGTTGTGAGACTTGAGAGAATAAAGTGGTATTAATTGTCCAACCGGAAGCTCCGGCAAGACGTACAAGCAAATCGTCCGTATCTGATATCTTATCTGCTTCGTCAGTTACGTTATCAAGTTCACCTAATGTTACCGCACCACCTGTAGCAGTACGCATTTCCTCAATAAATACATCTTCGTTCTCTTCTACAATACCATCCTCGAACTCTTCCGATAATAAAGACATCAGCATAGGTTCTACAACTTCTGTCTTACGAACAACCAAACCGTTATTAGCTTCAATTAGCTCTTTAGATATTAAACCTTTTA
>NZ_QSUR01000072.1:0-9127 GCF_003439055.1 Bacteroides sp. OM05-10AA | reverse complement strand
TTTTTTTTTTTCTCGTTTTATATATTTTATTTTGTGGAAAATATTCGGCGTATGGCAAAGAAAGACCAAAAGAAACGAGATATTATCTTATCTCAAGATAATGCACTCACAACTGCCCGTTATAAGTTCGACCTTATCGAAAAGCGTGCGTTATATTGCATCATTCGCAATATACGGGCAAACTATATCGAACAAGAGGACGGACAAAGAACTTTGTTTGAAAATCTTATAATCACAATCAAAGAGGAAGAACTTCAAAAATGTGGTGATAATACTAAAATGAAGAATATCTATGATGCGCTAAAGCGGCTTAGAAATCGTGATATAGAGATTAATAACGAAAAGATGTGGCTGAGTATCGGTTTTGTCAATTACGTTAAGCATATCAAAAATAAATCATATTTTGAAGTGGAAGTATCCAAAGAGGTACTACCCTATTACGTGGAACTCGCCCAAAACTTCACGAGTTACTCCATGACAGTAGCAATCGCACTCAAAAGCACATTTACCCAACGTTTCTATGAACTATGCTGCCAATATCAAAATAAAGGTTTCTTTTTCTATGCTGTCAATGAGCTACGGGAAATGTTCATGTTGGAAAACAAATATCCACGTTCTTTCGATTTTAAAAAATGGGTACTTGAAACGCCAGCTAAAGAATTAAAAAACCTATATGATGCCGGACAATGTGATTTATACTTCGATTTCGACATAAGGGAAAAGAAAGGTAAAGAAGCACTCTCTTATAACTTTTTCATACACAGCCGTCAAACCGAACAACAAAAGCTATTGGAATACGAAAGTGCCAAACAAGCGATCATCTACATAACAACCACTATTTCGAGATTCTCTAAAAGTGACAAAGGATATGTTAAACGTGTAGTGAACGCTGTACAGTTACACCCGGAAATAGCCGTACAGGTGGCGCAAAAAATACAAAAGAAGTTTGAGCAATATATAGACAAGCCAGCCAAACAAATAGGAGCTATCATCCGGGTTTGCTTAATGGAAGATTTTGGTATAGAATAAAAAACATACAAGTATGAAAACAGGTGATAAAGTTATCGTGCCAGCCGAAATTAACGGCTATGGCAGGGATTTACAGGCAATGGTTACAGAGATAGAGAAGTTTGCTGGGACAATATTCGTAACAGTGGTATTCACCGAACCATGTCCGGAAGCCTACGGAAGAAAAGGAGGCGTTTACCATGACTTCCAGCTAATAACAGAGTGATTTATTTTGCTATAATCGCAATAAATTGCTATAACACATGTAATAAATTGCAATAATAAAACTTATAACTACCTTTGTAACAAAATATAGCATTTACAGCAATGGAAAAAGGACAGGAAAGCAAGCAAAAGAGGAAAACACCGCTTACCACCATAGCGATAAGCCAAGAGTACGCCCAAAAATTAGACGAGTATTTAAACGGTACGGGTATAACTCGCAAAGAATTTGTCGAGTTGTCCGTTGATTATTTCCAAAGAACTGGATTCGACCTTCGAGGTGAAGCATTTGACCTCTCCCCATTAGAAAAGGTTGCCGGGCGGCTGGAACAATCTGCAAAGATCATGGAACAGCACAACGAGGGAACAGAAGCGGTACGCCAGCTATTGCTAGCAGTCCGGGAACAGACCGCTAAACAGCTTCCGGCACCAGAACTGATTGCCCATGCTGCCGAAGAAAAAGCAAAGGCAGAAGCCAAAAACGAAGAACAAGAAAGGGAGATTACCCGGTTACGCTCTGAGAACTCTGCTTTGCTAGAATATAAGAAAAAGGCACATCGAGAACTGTGTCGGGTACGTGACGAACAAAAAATTTTCGGAAAAATACATGTAAAAACTGAGTTGTAATCAAACCTATTGATAATACTATGAAAAAACAATCTATATATTTTTTAGTTATCATCATTTTGTTAGTACAGACATCTTGCCAACAAAACAATGAGGAAGAAGACTTTTTTAATAATCAAATAACACTCTTAGAAAATAATCCTCGATTATATCTTTCTAAAATTGATTCAACCCAAGTCACTAATCTTAATAACTCAAAAGAAGCAACTCATTTCTTATTAGTTTCATTAGCCAACTACTATGTAAATAATTACTACCCACCCAAAGAAGTATTACAAAAAAGTATTCATATTTTCACAAAAAAGAAACTAATTCAACAACAACTTGAATCCCTTTTGTTTCTTGCCAAAACATACAAAAAAGAAAAAAACTTAAAAATGGAGGTGCAAGCTATAGAAAAAGCTATAGATATAGCAAGCCAAATAGAGGATAAAGAATGGCTATGTTGTCTATATGGCTATCTAGGAGATATGTATATCCGCAAATACAACATGTTGAAATTTATCAAATATCAAACATTAGCTAACCAGTGTATTGAAGATATTGCATTTAGGGATATGGATATATCAACTCAAGTACAAACGGCAAAAAGTTTTTTATATATAGGAAATCATAAAAAGTCCTACGAGCTATTGAATTTAATAGAAAGCTCCATTGATAAAAACAACATTTATTATAATGAGATAAAATGCCTACAAGGTATTACGCTATTTAAGACTAAACAATGGGCACTATGTATCGAAAAATTACAGGAAGCTATAATATTAAGCCAAACAGATGATTTTTTGTTTGTCTGCCATTCTATACTAACTTATTGCTATTACTCCATAAATGATTTAGCAAATGCTAATAAACATAGAAAATTAGCTATAGAATATGATACAGATTCGGAAACCAATTTTGCTGAAATAGAATTTTATAAACTGTGTGCAGAATTTGCTAGAGAAAATAATTATATAGACAATCAAATTGATTACCTGTATAAGGCAATAGAACGATATGAAATTCTTCTAAGGAACTTGAATGGAAGTTCTTTAGATGAAGCTATTCAAGCATATACTCACTTTTGCGATAAAAAAAATTATGAAAAGAAATTATCTACATACAAATATGCTGCTTTAAGTTCTCTTTTTATAGCAAGCATAGGGCTATTAATCTACATCAATAAAAAAAGAAAACAAGCTTACCAAATTGTGGCTCTTCACCAACAAATAGAAACATTGGAAGGCTTAAATAATATAAAAGATGAAGCAAAAATGTTCATCTTACGTGATTTTGAAATAGCCAAACAAATTGCAATGTTGAGATATACGCAAAAAGAACAAAGTGCTAAATTTATAAAAGAATTAAACAGATTCAATATTACACAAAATAATTCTTTACTAACTACGCAATGGGACAATTTTTATAAACACATTGATTTATCTTTTGATAATTTTTATACACTGCTGAAAGATAACTTTTCAGATCTAAATGAAAAAGAACTACAACTTTGCTGTATGATGGTTGCAGGGTTCAAGACAGAAGAAATTGCAGCTATATGGATGCAAAGTATTTTTTCTGTACACAAATATAAAACCAATATCCGAAAGAAACTTAAAACTCCTGAAGGTGCTAATATAATAGCTTTTTTAAGGTCTGCTCTTCCATTCCAATGACAGCTTATACTTTTACAATCTTTTTTTTGTGATGCACCTTAACTATCAAATAGTTATATATTAAGTTTACAAATTCACAAAAAAGCTTACAAATGGCGATTTGAAGTATTAAGTCTAACTTTGCAACGTTCAAAATCAATAAATTATATGATAAAAAAAGGTTTTTTACTTGCATTGTTTGCTATAGGTGTTTTTGCAAATATATTCGCACAGGACACCTTATCTTTCAAAAAGACGAGAGATAAAAATATCTATATAGAGTTTTTAGGAGCTTCTAACCTTATTGGAGTTTCTTTCGATTCAAGATTTACTCCTATATCCCCATGGGGATATAGGATTGGTATTTCTTATTTTCAAGGAGGGGATTCTTTTATTAAAGCATCTAACTCTAATAGAGGGCTATTTTTCCCTATTGAAGTAAACTTCCTCACCTCTGGAAATAAGCACAAATTAGAACTTGGATTAGGATCTAATCTTGGAATATATAACGAACACATTTCTTTTATAGAAGAATCAAAGGAACAATATGAAACAATAAGTTCCACTTCCAATACAACATTTGGATATTATTTCTTTTCTAATATAGGTTACCGTTACATATCAACTAAAGGTTTTCTATTTAGAATAGGATTAAGCCCTTCTTTTAGTTTTAATGATAAACACGGTATAACAAAAGAACCATTTATTTACCCTTATATTAGTTTTGGATATTCATTTTAATAAATTCACATATATGAAAAAAATCAGTTATATCATCTGTTTAACAGCTATTTTGTGTTCATGTAACAATGAACTTCCTATTGAAAATGTACAAGAGCTACAGACTCCTAAATCAAAAGAAGATTCAGAAATTCTTAGTTTTAAAAATTCAGAAGAGTTCTTATCAACAATAGAAAACTTCGACTTGGATAATCCTATTTTAACAAGAGCAAGTTCATCTTTTGTTTCTGCGGAAAATATCTATGAACAGGAAAACAATGAAAATGCAGATAATGAATATATTGGTTTTCTTATTCCTGATGAAAAATATAGAAATTTTTTCAATAAAGATCTAGAAATAATTATCAATGATACTCTTTACAAAGCAACTAAATATGGTACACTATTTACTCATATTTCAAATAAATCAGAATTAATCAAATCTTTAGAAAATATTTCTGAATTCAAACCGTTATCCAATAATACGAAACAATATGGAAACATTAAACTTATAGACACTTACGGACTATGGGATAAAGAGACTAACAATCCTATTACAGATGATAGTTTTTTTGAAAATGACGAGGATGATTTATTAGTAGAAAACAATGGGACTGAAACTCTCACACGTTCCGCAAGCGATGGAGGTATACCTAAATCTGTCGTAGAATCATTCCCCACAATAGGAACAGCTGATGTAAACCTTATAGATAAGGTCATACACTTTAATCCGGGCTATCTAGGACATACGAAATTAAGATTTAAATCTAATTCAAAAAGAAAACTATATATTTCTCTATACAGAAATGACTATGGATTTGCAGTAAGTATTGGACTTGATTGTAAGGTCATGAAAAAGTTATGGCATGGTATGAAATGGGGACACATGAAACATTGGGATGATGGTATATACTATGGAGTTGCATCACTCGTTGTAAAACAAAAAATCAAGAATCCCAGTTTTGATACTGTACTAGATGAAAATAGAAAAGAGTTTCTAAAGAAACAATGGCAAGAAGCTATTAAGCACAATAATTTCACTAACGCTTCAAACAGTCTAACTGGAGGAATTTCAAATCAATGGAATCCTGAATATAACCATAGCAAACAAGAAAATAAATTCATTATTCCATATATTTCAGTTATAGATGATTTCTTTGGAACAACAAATATATCAAAGAAAATCGAAGATGCTCTTATACGTCAAGGAGCTAATTTCCTAAAAAGCTATGTTAATAGTCATAAAACACAAAGTACACAATTAGTTTGCATATCACAACGAGAGAAAACTGCATATTCTTTATTTAGAAATGATCTCTCTTGGAACGGGGGAGGATATAGAGTAAAAGAAACATTCCTTAGATATTATAGAAACATTGTATTTTCCATTAAAATCAAAGGAGATAAAACAACTCCAGGAGCAGATCTAGGAGACAATGATTTTGTTGGTAAGCCAGAAATTGTATCCTGTGAGGCTATTGTATATACCAAAGATGGTGATGGCTGGATTGGAGCAAAAATAGAAAAAAAATAATCCTAAACAAAATAGGGAAGGAGTTAATATATACGCTCCTTCCCTTCACTTATTGTATGAAAAAAAAGTATCTTATTTTTTTAGTCCTAAGTTTCTGTTTGTTCTCGTCATGCTCAACAATGCTTGAAATAATAACAGGAAATTATAAATGCGCATACCCTAATTGTAATGAACGAGCAACAGAAAATTCAGTATATTGCCCATACCATAAGCCCTACTATCTTAAATAGCATCATCACCAATGTTTTTTCTTTTTTCCTAAACACCTGCCAGCGAAGCACAGAGTATTTGTCAAGGGCGAAGGGTAAAAAATACCGCACGAGCGAAGCGAGCACAGGAGATTTTTTACCCTTCGCCCTTGACAAATACTCTGTGCGGAGTTACCTTTGTGCCGGAAAATAGAAAAATCACATGCCCATTCCGAAACCTCTGCTCCTTTTTGGCTTCTTCAGGAGTTCCAGATCTTCCTCCTGCTGCTTCTTTTTGGGAATAGGCTGCTCGATGTCCGGCGTTTTCTCCACCTGTTGAATTTTTGACTTCTCCGGTTCCTGCCGGGATTGAAGCTCCGCTTTGAGATTGTCCCATTTCTCCTTTCTGATGCGTTCCGCACGTTCCACCTGCCGGGCTATTTCCGCCGGGCTTCCGTTCTTGACAGCGTTAAGATAGTCGAAGCTTTCCTCCGGCTCCCGGTCAAACCCCATGCACCGATCAAAAGAGCTTTCACACTTCCGGAAAAAATCCGTCCGGTCAAAACCTCCCTTCACGTTGCCGCAGTTCTTCTTTCCGGTGTGGTTCGTTTTAGGGCTTAACTTTTTGGTGTTGCTCCGGTCTTTCCGACTGACGATGATATGTGCGTGCATATCGCTGTCACTGTCACCGTCCCGGTTGAAATGGATCTTTGCGTAATATTCCACATCATCGCTTCTCAAGCCTTTTCCGAAACCCTCTGCATAGTTTCTCATCACGTCCTGCCGGATGTACCGCTGCAAGGCTTCCGCACGCTCCTGCGGAGTCCTGCCCATGCAGCGCAGCTCCTTCTCTGAAGGGCTGACGGTGATAACATAGAACTTTGCGTCAGTCCGGCTTAACTTCGCCTTGTTGTTGTCTATCTTGAATGTGACCTCCCTTGCGCTCACGTAGTCCCGGAACTGGTTGAAGAACGGCTGCACCTCCTCCCCTTTCTTCATCCTCTCCAGATCCTCATGCTGGAGATAGTTCGTCACCGCAACACAACTGCCTGTATTGGCGTATGTGCCGTTACCGCCTCCCTGTATCTTCACGTTCATATCTTTTCCCTTTTGTTCTTCTCGTCCTTGTACAAGGCTTTTATATCATCGAAAAGCCCGGCTTTTCCTTTCGCGTCGATGTAGCTTGCGATATAGGAGAAGATCTTCTCCTGCCTTTGCGTCACAGCCTCCAGCCTTGCATAAATGGCTTGTTGGTTCTTCAGAAGCATATCCCTCGACTGACCGACTACCTTTTCCGCCCGGTCCAAAGCCTGCTCCCTTATCCCGGCAAGGCTTGCAAGATCACGCATGAATAGGTCATTGTCCTTTTGGTATTGGCTAAACTTTTTTTCCGTAAGTATCGAGTCCATGCTCATGGTCACTCTCATGCTTGTACTGCCCATGGCTTCACAAGCCGGACGCAAGAAATCCTGCTCCTGCTTCCTGATGAACGCTATCACCTGATCACAGCGTTTGATAAGTTTCTGCATTTCCTTTGCCGGACTTTCATGTTCAACCGGGTTGATGCCGTACTTCTCGAAGTATTCCAGCGCACAGGAAAGGAAGTCTTTCTTTGATACATTATTGGACTTTGCCAGCCTGTCAAGCCGGGCAAACGTTTTTCGATCAATGGTGACAGAAGTGGTTGTTTCTTTATCCATACAATTGCGATTTTAATTGCTAATTATATTATTAAATCTCTGATTTACAAAGGTATAATTTTAACCACAATTTCAAACTAATTGTGGTTAAAAAACTTAAACGGCTGATATTCAGCCGTAATCCCGTAGGGCAAGAGGAAAAACAGGGCAAAGCCCGGTTTCCTCTTGCTGTTCTTTCGACTGCCGAGCAATCGACGAACACCCTCCCCTGCGGTACGGCGAAAGCTCGTACAAGGGGGACGAGGAGAAGTCGGAGCGAGGCACTAAGAAAGAACCTATTCCACAAACAAAAAACACATCAAAACGGCACAACAGGCTGCATAAAATAAATATATTTTGTTTCGTTATATGGAAACAAATTGTTATATTTGCAACACTAAAAAACTTTATATGGAAGCAAAATCAAGATTCAAGGTCAAATTATCCAACGAAGCCCAAGAGTTTTTAGACGGATTGCCCAACAAGGTACGTGAGAAGATCATTAGCAATATTCGTAAATCCACCTTTGTACTTGATCCTGATTTATTCAAGAAATTGGATGATACGGATATCTGGGAGTTCAGAACGTTCTATAACAAAACCAAGTACAGGCTTCTTGCTTTTTGGGATAAGGGCGATAAGATAAACACTCTGGTAATCGCAACGCACGGGTTTATCAAGAAAACCCAAAAGACACCCCTCAAAGAAATAGCCAAAGCCGAAGAGATTAGAAAAGATTATTTTAATTCAAAAAGATAAAGCGTATGGAAGCAAAGAAATTTTATACACTCGAAGAAATCGAAGATAAATACATCGGAGAAAAAGGTACTCCCAAACGTGATGCCTACGAAGAAGAACTTAACTCTTTTTTGATAGGTGAAGCCATTAAACAGGCTCGCCAATCAAAGAACTTAACCCAAGAGGAATTAGGCAATTTGATAGGAGTGCAGCGGGCTCAAATCTCCCGAATTGAAAACGGTAAGAATTTAACCTTTTCCACCATTGCAAGAGTTTTTAAGGCTATGGGGATAAGTGCTAAACTTGAAATCGGAAGCATGGGTAAAGTTGCATTATGGTAACTGACTATATCCGGGATGCGTTTTCGCTCCCGGAAAACTTCTCATATTACACACAAAAAATCATATTTATACAAATTTTAACACGCGGAAAAATCCTCTCAATCCGTTGCACTTGGCTTTACCTATTTCCACTCTCTTCCTTTCTTCGGAAATTTATCGTATCAAAAACAAGGTGAAAAGTGGAGCGAAGCAACCTCTATAAACCAAAAAAGAAACGCTCCATTGCTTTACGGTAATTTTTAGTTTCTTTTTAGTTACTTTTTCGGCATGTTTTTTTGCTTTGCAATATATTTATATTCAATGAGTTACAAAGTGTCATTTTTGAGAAAAACGAGAAATTTCCGAGAGAAAACGAGAAATTTCCGAGAGAAAACGAGAAATTTCCGTTTTTTTTTGAGAAAAACGAGAAAAAACCGCGAGAGTTTTTTTTTTT
>NZ_QSUR01000071.1:0-12844 GCF_003439055.1 Bacteroides sp. OM05-10AA | reverse complement strand
GTAGGAAGAAAACTACTTCGTTTTCCTCCTACTCGATTAAAGGAAAAATGAGCTTTTATAACAAACTAAATACCAGCATATTAAGAACACTCATTTTTTCATCTGAAAAAGAAAAGGTCATTTTCATATATGCCAATAAAAGATTACAAACGATTTACTGGAAATCATCTAATACCTCTTTCAGCTCTCCTACCGTAAGCTCTCCTACCTGTCTCCATAATTCATGTCCCTTATGCAATAAAAGAAAGGCGGGCACTGTTTCTACATTATGCGCATCGGCTATTGTTCTATTTTCTTCAGCATTCACTCTTATCAATTCTACAGTTCTCTTTTCGTAAGTCCGAAGCACAGGACCTATCCACTCATAATGAGGTGACCAGTCGGCATAAAATACTACCAACACCAAATGGTTGGTCTTAACTGCTGTTTCTAATTGTTTCTCTATATTCATATCTCTACGTTTTTATATTAATGATAGTGCTAAAACAATGAATACAGAAAAAGGTTCTTCAGCATATCCGGTGAGCAATATGATAGATAAATAGGGGTTTTCACTTTCATATCGTCAAAAGGAAAAGGATATATTTCTTGTTTTTATAGCTGATTTCACCGATTATCAAGGCTAAATATTTTTCATATATTATGGAAGAATATGCAAAACAATTCATCCAAATAACAGTTTATTAATATATAAACAGGTATAATTTCAAATTATAACTAAATGTGGCCGTATATAAAGCGATTATAAGTTTGAAGAAAATAAATAGATATTAGATATACTTTTTAGTAAAATATAAAGCAAAAAGTCATATCTTTGCATCGTAATAAAACAAAAGGTTACAACAATCAACAAATATAAATCAAAATGACAACAAAGATTAAGTTCACAAAAATGCATGGAGCGGGAAATGACTACATATATGTAGACACAAGCCAATATCCGATAGCCGACCCTGCAAAGAAGGCAATCGAATGGAGCAAGTTTCATACAGGAATCGGAAGTGATGGACTTATATTGATTGGTGTCTCTGATAAAGCGGATTTCAGCATGCGCATTTTCAATGCGGACGGTTCGGAAGCTATGATGTGCGGTAACGGAAGCCGTTGTGTAGGCAAATATGTATATGAATACGGCTTGACTGACAAAACAGAAATTACGCTGGATACACAATCAGGAATAAAAATCCTGAAACTGCATGTAGAGGGAAAAACAGTTAGTGCAGTCACCGTAGACATGGGTAGCCCGTTGGAAACAGAAGAGATTCAGTGGGGAGGAAAGTATCCTTTCCGGTCGACCAAAGTATCAATGGGTAATCCGCATCTCGTCACATTTGTTGAGGACATCACCCAGATTAATTTACCGGAAATCGGTCCTGAACTGGAGAATCATCCTCTTTTTCCCGACAGAACCAATGTGGAGTTTGCACAGATTGTCAGCAAAGACACCATACGGATGAGGGTGTGGGAAAGAGGATCGGGAATCACTCAAGCTTGCGGGACAGGTGCTTGTGCCACAGCAGTAGCCGCCTTCATCAACGGACTTACAGGAAGAAAAAGCGATGTAATCATGGATGGAGGGACAGTCACCATTGAATGGGATGAAATCTCCGGGCATATATTAATGACCGGACCGGCAACCAAAGTTTTCGATGGGGAGATTGAGGATAAGTATTAAAAAAGTATTAAGTATCAGGTATTGAGTATTAGATTTTGCAGAACTTAAAACAATAACAAGATGGCATTAGTAAACGAACATTTTTTGAAGTTACCGGGAAGCTATTTATTCTCGGACATAGCGAAAAAGGTAAATACCTTCAAGATAACACATCCTAAACAGGATATTATCCGGTTGGGTATCGGTGATGTCACCCAACCGCTTCCGAAAGCGTGTATCGAAGCCATGCACAAAGCGGTAGAAGAGCTGGCCAGCAAGGATACATTCCGCGGATATGGTCCTGAACAGGGATATGATTTTCTGATTGAAGCAATTATAAAAAATGACTTTATTCCACGTGGGATTCATTTCTCGGCATCCGAGATATTTGTCAGTGACGGTGCCAAAAGCGATACCGGAAATATAGGCGATATTCTTCGCCATGACAATAGCGTAGGTGTTACAGATCCCATCTATCCGGTTTATATAGACAGCAATGTCATGTGCGGACGCGCCGGAGTGTTGGAAGAAGAGACGGGCAAATGGAGTAATGTTACTTATATGCCTTGCACAAGTGAGAACAACTTTATTCCGGAAATTCCAGACAAACGGATAGACATTGTTTATCTCTGCTATCCGAACAACCCGACAGGAACAACCTTAACCAAACCGGAACTGAAGAAATGGGTGGACTATGCCTTGGCAAACGATACATTGATTCTGTTCGATGCCGCTTATGAAGCATATATCCAAGACGAGAATGTCCCCCACTCTATCTATGAGATTAAGGGAGCTAAAAAGTGTGCGATCGAATTCCGTAGTTTTTCAAAAACGGCAGGATTTACCGGAGTACGCTGCGGATATACCGTGGTTCCGAAAGAACTCACCGCCGCCACTCTGGAAGGCGACCGCATACCGCTCAACAGATTGTGGAACCGCCGCCAGTGCACCAAGTTCAACGGTACTTCTTACATTACCCAACGGGCTGCAGAAGCCGTTTACAGTGCAGAAGGCAAAATACAGATTAAAGAAACAATCGACTATTATATGACCAACGCCCAAATTATGAAAGAGGGATTGGAAGCCGCAGGACTGAAAGTGTATGGAGGAGTCAACGCTCCCTACTTATGGGTGAAAACTCCGAACGGGCTTTCGTCATGGCGATTCTTCGAACAGATGTTGTATGAAGCCAATGTGGTCGGTACCCCCGGTGTAGGCTTCGGACCAAGCGGTGAAGGATATATCCGGCTAACTGCATTTGGTGAACGCAACGACTGTATCGAAGCGATGAGAAGAATAAAAAACTGGCTATAAGAATTTTGAATAACTTCTCCTAGTCTATTCATAACCAGTGGTTTTTCAATTTACTTGATAGTATTTCGCGCGCTACTATATATACATGGACCGTACATCCACATTTTTCTAACTATTAAAGGTAAAAAGACGATGAAAACGACGATTAACAAAAAAATGAGGGTAATAACAGTAGCATTATTACTGTCAGGGCTTGTCCCGTCTACAATGATGGCACAAGATAAGGTAGAAGCTTCCGTTGGAGCAGATCTGGTAAGTGGTTACATCTGGCGCGGCCAGGATTTAGGCGGAGTGAGCGTTCAACCCTCACTGGAAATCTCTTACAAAGGTTTCTCACTCGGAGCATGGGGATCGGTAGGATTCGAATCGACGGACACAAAAGAGTTCGATTTAACTCTTGGTTATTCGATAGGCGGTTTTAGCGTTTCAGTGACGGATTATTGGTTTAATACCCAAGTAGAAACTGGCATAGACGATGATGGAGAAACGATCTTTGCAACTAACAAGTATTTTAAATACGGAGCTCATTCAACGGCTCATGTATTTGAAGCACAAGTCGGATATGACTTCGGACCACTGGCAGTCAACTGGTATACAAATTTTGCAGGTGCCGACGGCGTGAAAGAAAATGGCAAAAGGGCTTATTCTTCTTACCTCGCACTTAGCGCACCATTCAAATTGGGAGGTCTCGACTGGACAGTAGATTTAGGTATGGTTCCTTGGGAGACAACTTTCTACAATGGCTATACAAGTGGTTTCTGCATATCAGATGTAAGTCTCGGAGCTTCCAAGGATATCAAAATCACAGATTCCTTCTCCGTTCCGGCATTTGCCAAGGTATCTGTCAATCCACGGACAGAAGGAGCCTACTTCGCATTCGGATTAAGTTTTTAAGAGAGAGAATTTAGAATATCAAAGAGCGTATAGGGATCGGGTAGTTAGAGTTTAGATTTTATCGGTTTGTTGTATGGTAACCTACTATGGCTGCCACACCCTATACCTCTTTCTTTTACAGGTCAACACTAATATTTAAGGTATATGAAAAAGATTGAAGCTATTATCCGTAAAACCAAATTCGAGGACGTGAAAACAGCTCTCCTCGAAGCGGACATCGAATGGTTCTCTTACTACGATGTAAGAGGCATCGGGAAAGCCCGGGAAGCCCGTATCTATCGCGGTGTCATGTACGACACAAGTTCTATCGAACGTATCCTGATCTCTATTATAGTACGCGACAAGAATGCAGAAAAGACCGTACAAGCTATTTTAAAATCCGCACACACGGGAGAAATTGGAGACGGACGTATTTTCGTTATTCCTATTGAAGATGCCATCCGCATCCGTACCGGCGAGAGAGGAGATATCGCACTCTACAACGCAGAACAAGAAAGATAATTCTTTCTCCCCAACAGCTATCCGTATAACTAATAATGTAAAATCATCATGAGTAGACATATTATATATGCCATTTCCAAAATTGGAATCATGGCAGCCATCATTATGGCCTGTTTATTTACTCCCAGTGCTTATGCACAAGACACTGCAAAGTTATCAGAAGAAATAACAATAGTAGAAGAAACTCCTGTTCTCAACAGCGGCAACACAGCCTGGCTTATCGTAGCTACCATTCTCGTTTTATTAATGAGTATTCCCGGTATCGCATTGTTCTACGGCGGATTGGTACGCCAGAAAAATATATTGAGTATCATCATGCAGACATTACTCATTGTCGGCGTAGTCAGTATATTATGGGTCGCTTTCGGATATAGTTGGGCATTCGGTACCAGTTTTATGGAATCAGGCAATCCGTTGGGAGCCATTATAGGAGGATTCGACAAAGCATTCCTCCACGGAATCACCATCAATACGTTAACTACCGGGGATATTCCCGAACTGACATTCGTCATGTTCCAATGTATGTTTGCCATCATCACACCTGCACTTATCCTGGGAGCATTTGCCGAAAGAATCAAATTCTCCGGATACATGGTATTTATTATCCTCTGGGTAATATTGGCTTACTTCCCGATGGCACATTGGGTATGGGGAGGCGGATTCCTTCAGCAAATGGGAGCCATCGATTTTGCCGGTGGTACGGTAGTGCATATCAATGCCGGAATTTCAGCCCTCGTTATGGCCATCATGCTGGGGAAAAGAGAGGATTATCGGATCGGTCACCCGATTACTCCGCATAACATCACTTTCGTATTCATGGGAACGTCTTTCCTGTGGTTGGGATGGTTTGGATTCAATGCAGGAAGTGGCTTGGCCGCCGACGGACTTGCAGCCAACGCTTTCATGGTAACGCATATTGCCACAGCTGTTGCAGCAGTCACCTGGATGCTTATTGACTGGTTCTGCAATAAAAAACCGACAACGGTAGGCGCATGTACAGGTGCAGTGGCCGGATTGGTTGCCATAACCCCGGCAGCGGGTACGGTAGATTTATTGGGCGCTTTCTTTATCGGTCTGATTACTCCGGTTATCTGCTTTTTCATGGTAGCGGTAGTGAAGCCCAAATTCAAATACGACGACGCGCTCGACGCATTCGGGGTACACGGAATTGGTGGTATCGTAGGTTCTATCCTTACCGGAGTCTTTGCCACTCAATATATCACTGGTGAAGGCGGCGTAGAAGGAGCTCTTTATGGTGACTGGCATCAGTTGTGGGTGCAAATTGTCGCAACAGTAGTCTCTATCTTATTTAGTGCGGTCATCACTTTTGTTCTTTACAAAATTGTGGATTCACTCATCGGTATCCGCGTCGACAGACGGGTGGAAGAAGAGGGACTTGACATCTATGAACATGGAGAATCCGCATACAACAGTTAAAACAGAGAAACTCTAACATATTTAACAACAAATCAAATCAGGTATTATGTCAAAACTTAGATTCAGAGTAGTAGAGACAGCTTTCAAAAAGAAAGCTGTTGAGGTAGCAACCCCTGCCGAACGTCCTTCGGAATACTTCGGAAAATATGTATTCAACAAGGAAAAGATGTTCAAATACCTTCCCAGCAAAGTATACAATGCGTTGATTGACGCAATTGACAATGGTGCTCCGCTAGATCGCAGCATTGCCGATGAGGTAGCTGCCGGCATGAAGAAATGGGCCATCGAAATGGGTGTCACTCATTACACACACTGGTTTGCTCCGCTGACCGAAGGTACAGCTGAAAAACATGATGCTTTCGTCGAACATGACGGCAAAGGTGGTATGATGGAAGAATTTACAGGTAAACTGCTCGTACAACAGGAACCGGATGCTTCTTCTTTCCCGAATGGCGGTATCCGCAATACATTCGAAGCTCGCGGATACAGTGCATGGGACCCCTCGTCACCTGCTTTCATCGTGGATGATACACTTTGCATCCCGACTGTGTTTATCGCATATACCGGTGAGGCTCTCGACTATAAAGCTCCATTACTGAAAGCTTTGCGTGCCGTAGATAAAGCAGCCGTAGACGTATGTCATTATTTCAATCCGGAAGTTAAGAAAGTGGTTGCTTATCTAGGCTGGGAACAGGAATATTTCCTGGTGGACGAAGGTTTATATGCCGCACGTCCGGACTTATTGCTGACCGGTCGTACTTTGATGGGACATGACAGTGCCAAAAACCAACAGTTGGAGGATCACTACTTCGGTGCTATCCCCACCCGCGTAGCCGCTTTCATGAAGGACCTTGAAATTGAAGCGTTAAAATTAGGTATTCCTGTTAAGACTCGTCACAACGAGGTTGCCCCGAACCAGTTCGAATTGGCTCCTATCTTTGAAGAGTGTAACCTTGCTAATGACCATAACTTACTGATTATGTCATTAATGCGTAAGGTAAGCCGCCGTCATGGTTTCCGTGTACTGCTTCATGAAAAGCCATTCAAGGGTGTCAACGGATCGGGTAAACACAACAACTGGTCTTTGGGCACTGATACAGGTATCTTATTGATGGGACCGGGTAAGACTCCGGAAGACAATCTACGTTTTGTTACATTCGTTGTCAATACGTTGATGGCAGTTTATCATCATAACGGATTGCTGAAAGCTTCTATCTCCAGTGCTACCAACGCCCATCGTCTGGGAGCGAATGAGGCGCCTCCTGCAATTATCTCCTCTTTCCTTGGAAAACAGTTGTCGCAGGTATTAGATCATATCGAAAACAGTACGAAAGATGATTTAATCAGCCTTAGCGGTAAACAGGGAATGAAGTTGGATATTCCGCAGATTCCTGAATTACTGATCGATAATACAGACCGTAACCGTACTTCTCCATTTGCTTTCACAGGCAACCGCTTTGAGTTCCGTGCCGTAGGTTCCGAAGCAAACTGTGCTTCTGCCATGATTGCATTGAACTCGGCCGTAGCAAATCAATTGGTGAAGTTTAAAAAGGACGTGGATGCGTTGATTGAAAAGGGAGAACCCAAAGTTTCCGCCATTCTTGAAATCATCCGCGGATATATCAAAGAATGTAAAGCCATTCATTTCGACGGTAACGGTTACAGTGACGAATGGAAGAAAGAAGCTGCCCGTCGTGGACTAGATTGCGAAACCAGTGTTCCTGTTATCTTCGACAATTACCTGAAATCGGAAACAATTGCCATGTTCGAAGCTACCGGTGTAATGACCAAGAAAGAACTGGAAGCCCGTAACGAAGTGAAATGGGAAACTTATACGAAGAAGATTCAGATTGAGGCACGTGTATTGGGTGACTTGGCAATGAATCATATCATTCCGGTTGCCACTCAATACCAGACGGACTTAATTAATAATGTCTATAAGATGCAATCTCTTTTCCCGGCAGAAAAGGCAGCGAAATTGTCAGCTAAGAACCTGGAGCTTATTGAAGAGATTGCCGACCGTACAGCTTTCATCAAGGAGCATGTAGATGCAATGATTGAGGCTCGTAAGGTTGCAAACAAGATAAAAAGCGAACGGGAAAAAGCCATTGCCTACCACGACACGATTGTCCCGGCACTGGAAGAAATCCGTTATCACATCGACAAGTTGGAACTAATTGTTGACAATCAGATGTGGACGCTTCCAAAATACAGGGAACTGTTATTTGTGAGATAGAAAAAAATTATCTATTTCTTTTGTTGGTTGTTTTAAGTTTGCGGGGAGGAGTGCTGTGAAGCAATCCTCTTCTTTTTTTTATTCGATAATCTTTGCGTCTTCAATATCATCATCGTCATGCATAACCGGAGCCTTCGGGCGGCGACGGGCAAACTTGAACCAGTTTATCAATTCGGAAAGAGAATAAACCAAACTGCTGATACCAATAATTATAAATGCAGTATTACGCGCTCCTGTCGGATTGAACAAAGCGATAATACCCGCAATAAGAATCAGCGAAGGAATCAGATAAAAAGCTCCCGGAACGGGCATCCACCGACGAGCCATCGACAAAGAAGCAATCTGTTGCACTCCTCCCATAATCAGGATAAATCCCAATAAAAACATCAGGACGTCTGCAAAGAATTCAGGCATCACAATCAGCCAAAGTCCGAATAATAAGCTACCGATTCCTTCTATCGGAAAACGGGGAGCTGCTTCACCTTCCGGTCTTTTCCGGCCGAAATAGCCAAAAAGGCTGATAACACCGGGAATCAAGAAGGCAACACCTACCGTAATGACAATATAGCTGGCAGCCGCATTGGGCCAAATCACGAGTACCAATCCAATCACAAGTGCGAAGAGAATGCGAATAAGGGAATAATTCATTGTTTTCATAAATTCTATATTTTTTAACCGAGTCTGTTCCAATACTTTTGCGAATATAAGTGTTTCTACTGATATATAAAAATAACAAATAAACATTGTAATAAGTTCGTAATAATATCGTTATGACGATTACATCTCACATTGATATTTTTGCAGAAATTTTAAACAGTTCCTTTTTCACAATGAAACAAAGCGAAATAAAAAAGAAGTACCCTTATGTAGAGCGTGACATCAGTTGGATGTACTTCAACCAACGTATTCTGCTGGAAGCTGCCCGCTCCGAAGTGCCACTATTGGAACGGCTCACTTTTCTTGGGATTTATTCAAATAACCTGGATGAGTTCTTTCGTGTCCGTGTAGCTACTCTGAACCGGATTATTGAATATGCTGATAAAAACATACAGGCAGAACAAGAAACTGCCGCCTGCACTCTGAAACAAATAGGGAAGCTGCACAATCGTTACTACAAGCAGTTCGAGGAAACATTCGCTTCCATTATGGAGGAATTGAAGAAAGAGAATATCTACGTCATCAAAGATACGGAGATGACAGACGAACAGAAAGCATTCGTCACTTCTTTCTATCGCAACAAACTGAATGGTTCTACCAACCCGCTTTTCCTCAATGGAACCCGCCCGCTGGACGATCAGACAGATGAGGATATTTACCTTGCCATCCGTCTGCTACGCAAAGATGAAACGGGAAAGATAAAGGAGAAAGACTATGCAGTGATTGAACTGCCGACCGAAGACTTCGGCCGTTTTATTCAATTGCCTAATTCGGATGGAAAAACATATCTCATGTTTCTTGACGACGTGATCCGTTACTGTTTGCCGATGATTTTCGTCGGTATGAAGTATACAGATTATGAAGCGTACACTTTCAAATTCACGAAAGATGCTGAAATGGAGATCGACAGTGATTTACGGACAGGGGTACTCCAGAAGATTTCCAAAGGTGTGAAAAGCCGGAAAAAAGGGGAACCGATCCGTTTCGTCTATGATGAACAAATTCCTAAAGACTTGCTGAAAAAGTTGGCCGGTCGCCTGAACGTGGATAAGAATGACACGCGTGTAGCCGGAGGACGCTATCACAATTTCAAGGATTTGATGAAATTTCCGGTTTGCGGTCATCATGAACTGAAATATCCTGTTTGGGAACCTATTTTCAAGCCTGAACTGAATGGCATGGAAAGTCTGCTCACTTTGATTCGTCGGAAAGATCGTTCTTTACATTATCCTTATCATAGCTTCGAAACTTTTATCCGTGTGTTGCGCGAAGCCGCTATCAGTAAAGAAGTAAAAAGCATCAAGATGACGCTTTATCGCTTGGCTAAAGAGTCCAAAGTGATAAAAGCTTTAATCTGTGCAGCCAGAAACGGGAAAAAAGTCACAGTAGTTATCGAACTGTTGGCACGTTTTGATGAAGCGTCTAATATCAACTGGAGCAAGAAAATGCAGGATGCGGGGATTCATGTTATTTTCGGAGTAGAGGGTTTGAAAATCCATTCTAAATTGCTGCATATCGGTACTCGGCACGGTGATATCGCCTGCATCAGTACAGGAAATTTCCATGAAGGAAATGCACGTATGTATACTGACTATACCATTATGACTGCTCACCGTCCCATTGTCCGGGAAGTCAATGCCGTATTCGATTTTATCGAAAAGCCTTATACTCCTGTTGATTTCAAAGAATTGCTCGTTTCTCCCAATGATATGCGTAAACGATTCATTGCGCTTATCAACAAGGAGATAAAAAATAAGGAACAGGGAAAAGAGGCTTATATCCTTGCTAAAGTAAATCATATTACTGACCGTGCACTTGTTGAAAAGCTATACGAAGCCTCAACAGCGGGTGTTCAAGTGGAACTGGTAGTACGCGGTAACTGTTCTTTAGTGACAGGCGTTCCGGGTATCAGCGAGAATATACACATCAATGGTATTATCGACCGTTATCTCGAACATTCGCGCATTTTCATCTTCGCCAATGGTGGAGAAGAAAAATACTACATTGGTTCTGCCGACTGGATGCCTCGCAACCTGGATAATCGTATTGAGGTGGCGGCACCGGTCTATGATAAAGAAATTCAGGCAGATTTAAAACGAATTGTCTGCTACGGATTCCAGGATACGGCAAAAGGAAGAATTGTAGATGGTACAGGTGAGAACCGGGAAAAAGAACGGGAAGAAAACAGTGTCCCATTCCGCTCACAAGAAGAATTATATAACGAATACAAGAATACATTATGATAAGTATGAAAAAAGTTAATTATGCAGCAATAGATATAGGCTCTAATGCGGTACGACTGCTGATAAAATGTGTAAACGAGGAGAATGCGCCCGAATTAATGAGTAAGGTGCAGCTCATCCGTATTCCGTTACGGTTGGGAGAAGACGCCTTTACTGTGGGGGTTATCTCTGCAGAAAAAGAGAAAAAACTGATTCGGCTGATGAAAGCCTACAAACAATTAATGAAGATATATGATGTGGTAGACTATCGTGCGTGCGCCACCTCTGCCATGCGTGATGCACGTAATGGCAAGGATATCGTTCAACAGATCGTCAAAAAGACGGGTATCCGTGTAGAAATCATCGACGGGCAGGAAGAAGCGCATATTGTTTACGACAATCATATCGAACAGTTATTTGCTTCAGGGCAAAATTACCTATATGCAGATGTGGGAGGTGGTAGTACGGAAATCAATCTTATCAGCAACGGTGAACTGAAAAATTCCCGTTCATATAATATAGGTACGGTACGTATGCTTAGCGGCATGGTAAAGGAAGAAGAAAAGGAAGCTTTGCGCACTGATCTGATAGGGCTTGCCACAGAGTATGCCCCTATCAGTATCATCGGTTCGGGAGGAAATATTAATAAGTTATTTCGTTTAGCGGACAAGAAAGATAAAAAAGCGTCTCTCCTACCCATCGAATCACTGCAAGATATATATGAAACATTGAAAGCCCTCTCTACCGAACAACGTATTAAGCAATATAAGTTGAAACCGGACCGGGCCGATGTTATTGTTCCTGCTGCAGAAATATTTCTCGAGATAGCTACTCATGTAAAAGCTACCGGAATTATTGTACCTACCATCGGACTGTCCGACGGTATTATAGATAGCTTATACACGCAGAACATGAACAGGTCTGATTCTCCGCAATCTTGATGAATGAATATATAAAAAAACTCCTGATACCAGTATATCCAGACTTAGTATCGGGAGTTTTTTGTCTCATCTTGCTATAATGTATAGATTCATCTTTAAAAGAGTTAGGTATTCGGATTTTGTTCTTTATATTTGTGCAACTATATATTTGAAACAATATGGATATAAAACTTAGAATTGAGCAATCTTCGGATTATCATGAAACCGAAAACATTACACGGGAAGCATTCTGGAATCATTATTCTCCGGGATGTGACGAACATTACCTCCTTCATATCATGCGTAACCACCCTAAGTTTGTACCGGAACTCGATATTGTTGCAGAACATAATAACAAGATTGTCGGTAATGTTGTTTGCCTCAAATCATTTATCATGGCAGATGACGGTAACCAATATGAGGTTTTGAGCCTGGGCCCCATTTCTGTTCTCCCTGAATACCAACAACAGGGCATCGGAGGAAAAATGATTGCACTTACCAAAAAATTAGCTTCCGAAATGGGATTTCGTGCTATTTTACTTTGTGGTGACCCGGATTATTATCTCCGACAAGGATTCATTCCTGCCGAAACATTAGGGATTCGCACTGAAGATAATATGTATGCTACTGCTCTTCATGTTTATGAATTATATGATAATGCTTTAGCCAATGCAAAAGGCCGTTATATAGAAGATGAAATATATCAGATTGATAGATCTGCTGCTAATGAGTTCGACAAACAATTTCCTCCAAAAGAAATTGAGGTTGGCACTCCGTCACAAAAACGATTTGAGCAGCTGGTAGTAATGAGAAGAAAAGCGATTTAAGGTCATTCAACCTTAAACCGCTTGGTTTGTACATCACGGGAGTTCGATCCTACCATGACATCAAATTCTCCTGGTTCGTAGATATATTCCAAGCCGGAATTATAGAATTTCAGATCATTTTCCGTGATAACGAAGTTAATGTCACGACTTTCACCACTCTTCAGGAAAATACGTTCAAAGCC
>NZ_QSUR01000070.1:0-13521 GCF_003439055.1 Bacteroides sp. OM05-10AA | reverse complement strand
GAAAGTAGGAAGAAAACTACTTCGTTTTCCTCCTACTCGATTTATATGATTTTCTGCTTTTATACTCCTCAAACTTGCAAAATCGTTTCAATCGTTTCACAGAACCTTTCAGGGCCTGTATTTTCTCCTGAAAGTATGATTTGATTTATTTTCTAACTTCTATATTTGTCAACAGAAACGAACGACAATGAAACATGGTATCTTTATCTTGGCTATTCTTATGGCTTTGTTAAGCCTTCCAGAAAGTGGGTATGCTGCGGTACCATTTTTTACTGTTATTAATGATACAATCCGACGGGTGGTGATATATTTCGATGCGAATGAAACGAATGTGAATCCTTGTTGTAAGGGTAATAAAGAGGCAATTATAGCATTGGATTCCTTGTTGTCCGGAAATTCGGATACGAAATATATAACAGCGTTAAATGTAGTGAGTTTTGTTTCTCCTGATGGTGGCGAATCTTATAATAAAAGTTTGGTTACTAAGAGAAACAACTCGATAAAGGAATTCTTGAGGCGATATGAATTAGTTAATAATGTTGATAAGATTCATTTCTGTTCAAAGGGAGAGGATTGGTTGGAGTTTCGTAAGTTGGTGGCATCTGACACCAACTTACCCGACCGGGAAGAAGTGCTGATGTTGATTGACTATCATAAGGATGATATCGCCAAAAGAAAGCAACTGTTGCGTAAGCTAAATCGGGGAGCCGCCTACCGATATATGGTTCGTAATGTATTTCCGGAATTGAGGCGGTCTGTTATAACGATTGTCGGAGAAACTGGGATAATAGATAGAGAGGCTTTTGAACCGGTATCTTCTGTCTCCGGGTTGTTTGTTTCGAATCAGGAAGAGGCGCTTCCGAAGAATCAACCTGATAAGCCTGTGGGAGAAAGTGAAGATAAACAGACCTGTGAGGTCGATATGTCGGAGGCAGAAGAGCCGGTGAAAAGCAAAACAGTGCTTGCAGTAAAGAACAATCTATTATATGATTTGGCATTGGCACCGAATATAGAAGTAGAAATTCCGATAGGTAAGAGGTGGTCTTTGAATACTGAATATAAATGTCCGTGGTGGTTGAATAGTAAACACGATTTCTGCTATCAGCTCCTTTCTGGAGGCATGGAAGGACGTTTTTGGCTGGGAAACCGGCAGAAGCGCGACCGATTGACCGGACATTTTATTGGACTTTATGCTGAAGGTGGAATATACGATTTCCAGTTACGTGGAGATGGGTATCAGGGTAAGTACTATGGAGCTGCTGGAGTGACTTATGGATATGCAAAGCAATTAGCACAGCACTTTTCCCTTGAATTCAGTCTTGGCATAGGGTATTTGACAACAGAATATAAGAAATATACTCCTTATGAGGGGGATATTGTATGGACAAATAGTGGGCGTTATAACTTTATTGGTCCTACCAAAGCAAAAGTTTCTTTGGTATGGTTGATAACAACAAAGAGATAGGAGGGCGTTATGCGAAATGCAAGATTCATGCTTCTTGTGCTTCTGTCCTCGCTGCTGGTGCTAAACGGGTGTAGCCGTCGCGATATATTGGATGATTATCCTGTAAGTGGGGTAGAAATTTCATTAAACTGGGATGGAGTAACAGATAAATTACCAGAAGGTATCCGGGTTATATTTTATCCGAAAGATGGTGAGGGTAAAAAAGTGGACAGGTACCTTTCGGTACGAGGTGGAGAAATGAAAGTTCCTCCGGGACGATATTCGGTTGTAGCTTACAACTATAATACGGAGTCCATACGTATCCGAGGAGAAGAGTCCTATGAAACGATAGAGGCTTATACAGATTATTACAATGGATCGAGTATTGCTGGAATAGAAAAGATGGTTTGTTCGCCAGACTCATTGTATGTGCTGAATATTAATGAATTGAAAATAGATAAGAGTGAAGAGGTGCTTTCTTTGGATTGGAAACTAGAATCGGTAGTGAAGAAGTATTCTTTTGCGGTAGAGGTCAAAGGTTTGGAGTACGTAACAGCAATCGTAGGGTGTATTAACGGACTATCTGATTGTTACCACATTGGCAAAGGTTATGGAGCATCTTCCTCGCAGCCTATCTATTTTGAGGTAAAGAAAGATGGTAATAAGGTAGTGGCGTATTTTACAGCTTTCAAGCAGGCAAAGGAAATGTCAGTCCCGACACGAATATCAGAATCAAGGAGCGCAAATTCCCGTGGTGTAGGCGATATAAAGTTGATCTTGAGATTTATCAAAACGGATAATACGGTGCAAGAAGCAGCAATTGATGTTACTGAAATAATAGAGACACTTGAAGATACTGGAACAGGAGATGATGGAAAACAGGACCCTCCACCGGAGATTGAGTTACCGTCTGATGATAAGATTGAGGTTGATAAGCCAGAGTTACCGCCGAATCCTGATGGGGGTGGAGGAATGGATGGCAATGTTGATGGGTGGGGACCGGAAGATAATGTTGAATTACCTGTGATTTAAAATAGATGTTATAAACAAAATAGAACAATATTATAAACTTTTAAAAAATACAGTTATGAAGAAAATTTTATTGGCAGTAACAGCTGCTTTAGCAATTACGAGTTGCTCACAGAATGAGGAATTTGAGGCTCCTTCGCAGAAAGCAGAGATTAATTTTAATACTGCAGTAACCAGAGCAACGGAGTTGAATACAAATGGCCTTCAAAAGGCAGGTTTTGAGATTTATGCATATAATACAGGAACGTCGGGAATGACTGCTGATGTGGTTCTTCCAGCTGAAGCTTGGATAAGTAATTCAGCTAAATATACAGAAGGAACTGGATGGTCAGTAGATGGTGGTCCATATTATTGGCCTCTAACGGACAAATTACAATTTTTTGCATATTCTCCAAAGGACGGAGCCGCATATACTGCGCCAAATGCTTCTGATAAAGGATATCCGAAGTTTGTTTATACAGTTGGAACTACAGCTGCTAATCAAAAAGACTTAGTGATCGCATCTGTACAAGATGCAACCAAGAATCAAAATGGAGCAACATCACCAGTCTCTTTTGCTTTTAAACACGCGCTAACTCAAGTAAATATTGAAGTGACAAAAGTGGACGGTTATACTTATGATATATCTAAGGTAGAAGTGGCTGGTATTAAGGGAAGTGGAACATTTACATATACAGGTGCTAATACAGGTACTTGGGTAGCAGGTACAGATCCTGATGCTACTTATACATATACACTTGGTGATTTTACTGGTAATACGACTACTATTATATCAGATAATGCTTTGATGTTGATACCGCAAGAGCTTACTAATGCTAAAATTTCTATATCTTATACGGTAAAGAAAGGTAACAGTGAAATAGCAGAAAATAATAAGGAAGTAGCTTTGTCAGGTACTACTACGATATGGGACTTTGGAAAGAAAATTCGGTATAAACTGACATTGCCTATTGGAGGTGAAAAAGTTGGCATTAGTGCAGACGTTGATCCTTGGGATTCTGAGGCTACTGAAACTCCTACTGTTAGCGAATAACGGATAGATTAAATGCATAGAACCGATGTAATTTTGTATATTACATCGGTTTTTTCTTGTGTTTTTGGATTATGATAGAAAATGGATCAACCTAAAGACATTGTTGTATACACAATATGAATTAACATAATATCCTTGATTAATGTAGAAAATAGCAGTGATGCCATTCTGCAGGATGGAACCATTATCATGTAAAAAAGAACTCATTTACAAAGTTTTTAACTTATTTATCGAAAATCCCAACTAGTTTCTAAGGGAAAGGATATGAGGAAGCTTCGTTTAAAAAACAAACTTAATATTCTTCTTAGTAGATATCTATAAACTTTTCACATAGCCTATTTTTTACTTTTCTTCCCATTTTTTATGGCTATATGAAAGATTTCATATATTTTTGTTGGCAGCATAAACAAATACAAACACAGCCAGCTTATGCCATCTATTTGTCAAGGAACTTGGGATTGTCAAATATGTCCGAAAGCAGTGAGCAATGCTATTACTCATGTTATTTATCAGCGTGGTTTTCATAAACCAGCTCAGAGGTGTGAGGAAAATTTTATTCTTTTCTTGATTAAAGGAGAAATGCTGGTTAATAGTAAGGAATATGCCGGTACCATGCTCAAAGAAGGTGAATTTATACTTCAAGCTATTGATTCTACATTTGAGATGCTTGCCATGCTCGAATGTGAGTGCATCTATTACCGTTTTATTCAACCGGAATTGTTTTGTGATTCTCGTTTCAATCATATAATGAAAGATGTATCGCCTCCACTTATCTATTCCCCAATAAAGATAGTTCCTGAACTACAATATTTTTTGCAGGGTTCCATCACTTATTTAAAAGGAAATAAAGTCTGCCGGGATTTGTTGTCTCTCAAGCGGAAAGAGTTGGCACTTGTGTTGGGGTATTATTATTCTGATTATGACCTCTCGAGTCTGGTGCATCCGCTCTCTAAGTACATCAATAGTTTCCACTACTTTGTTATCCAAAACTATAAGAAAGTAAAGACAGTAGAAGAACTAGCCCAATTAGGAGGATATACCCTTAGCACATTCCGTCGTATTTTCAATAATGTCTTTCATGAACCAGTTTATGAATGGATGCTGGCAAGGCGTAAAGAGGGTATTCTCGATGACTTGAATAATTCTGCTTATAGTATTTCCGAGATATGCTATAAATATGGTTTTGAGTCCTTACCTCATTTCTCTAATTTCTGTAAGAAATCTTTCGGCGCTTCTCCACGTAATTTGCGTGGACAAAACCGTTTATGATAACTGATTATTAATAATAATCATGATCCATTCATATATAAAGAAATCCCCTGTCGGACTAGCCGGCAGGGGATTCTGTCATTAATCAAATTAAGCTCTCGCTCTCGAAATCTAGCAATTTCTAGTCTTTTAATTTTGCGATGATGAAGTCACGGTTCAAGCGGGCGATGTTGCTGATAGAGATGTTCTTCGGACATTCAGCCTCACAAGCACGAGTGTTTGTACAGTTACCGAATCCCAGTTCATCCATCTTTGACAACATAGCTTTTGCACGACGCAAAGCTTCCGGTTTACCTTGCGGCAGCAAGTTCAACTGGCTAACTTTTGCAGAAACGAACAACATAGCAGAACCATTCTTACATGCAGCTACACAAGCACCACAACCGATACAAGAAGCAGCATCCATAGCTTCGTCAGCGATAGGCTTCGGAATCAGGATAGCGTTAGCATCCTGCGGAGCACCTGTACGTACGCTCACGTAACCACCAGCTTGCATAATCTTGTCATAAGCAGTACGGTCTACCATCAAGTCTTTGATTACAGGGAAACCGGCCGAACGCCAAGGTTCAACAGTAATCGTATCACCATCCTGGAAACGACGCATATAGATCTGACAAGTAGTAGCACCTGTTGCAGGACCGTGCGGGTGTCCATTGATGTAAAGAGAACACATACCGCAGATACCTTCGCGGCAATCGTGGTCGAATACTACCGGTTCTTTTCTTTCGCTGATGAGCTGTTCGTTCAGAATATCCAGCATTTCGAGGAAGGAAGTATCGCCGGGGATATCTTTCATTTGGTAGGTTTCAAAAGCACCTTTAGCCTTCGGACCAGCTTGGCGCCATACCTTCAGTGTAAATGATATATTTTTATCCATTTTCTTCTAATTCTTTTAAATGTTTAACTTCACCGATTAGCTCTTGTAGTTACGGGTTTGAACCTTGATAGCTTCGTATACCAGCGGTTCTTTGTACAATACCGGAGCTTTTTCATCGTCACCTTGATATTCCCAGCATGCTACATAGAAGAAGTTTTCGTCATCACGTTTAGCTTCTCCTTCTTCAGTCTGGTATTCTTCACGGAAGTGACCACCACAACTTTCGTTACGGTTCAATGCATCGTAAGCAACAAGCTCACCCATTGTGATGAAGTCGTACAGACGGATTGCTTTGTCAAGCTCTACGTTCATACCTTCTTTAGAACCGGGGATAAACAGATTCGTTTCGAATTCCTTGCGGATTTCTTTCAGTTCGGCAATACCTTTCTTCAAGCCTTCTGCCGTACGTCCCATACCTACATATTCCCACATAACATGACCCAGTTTCTTGTGGATAGAATCAACAGATTCTTTACCCTGGATGCTCATGAACTTGTCGATCTTAGCTTGAACTGCCTTTTCTGCTTCAGCAAATTCAGGAAGATCAGTAGAGAAACGAGGAACAGTGATTTGATCTGCCAGATAATTTTGGATTGTATAAGGCAATACGAAGTAACCGTCAGCCAAACCTTGCATCAATGCAGAAGCACCGAGGCGGTTTGCACCGTGGTCGGAGAAGTTACATTCACCGATAGCGAACAGACCCTTGATAGTGGTTTGCAGTTCGTAGTCTACCCAGATACCACCCATTGTATAGTGGATAGCCGGATAAATCATCATCGGATTATAATATTTTACGCCATTAATTTCTTTTGCCAGTTCTCCCGGATTAACGTCAGTGATTTCTTCATACATATCGAAGAGGTTGCCATAACGTTGGAGAACTATGTCGATACCCAAGCGGTTGATAGCTTCAGAGAAATCAAGGAATACGGCTAAACCAGTGTTGTTTACACCGAAACCTGCGTCGCAACGTTCTTTAGCAGCACGGCTGGCAACGTCACGCGGAACCAGGTTACCGAATGCCGGATAGCGGCGTTCCAAGTAATAGTCGCGGTCTTCTTCAGGAATATCACTTCCTTTGATTTCGCCTTTCTGAAGTTTCACAGCATCTTCTTTTTTCTTCGGAACCCAGATACGACCGTCGTTACGGAGAGATTCAGACATCAAAGTCAGTTTAGACTGCTTGTCACCGTGTACCGGGATACAAGTCGGGTGAATCTGAACGTAAGCAGGGTTAGCGAATACAGCACCCTTGCGGTAGCAAGAGATAGCAGCTGTACAGTTACATCCCATAGCGTTGGTAGACAGGAAGTAAGCATTACCATAACCACCGGTAGCGATAACTACAGCGTGAGCGGCAAAGCGTTCCAGTTCACCTGTTACAAGGTTTTTAGCGATGATACCGCGAGCACGTCCGTCAACGATCACCACGTCTTGCATTTCATAACGAGTGTACAGTTTTACAGTACCTACGTTTACCTGACGGCTCAATGCAGAGTAAGCACCCAGCAACAACTGCTGACCAGTTTGGCCTTTAGCGTAGAAAGTACGGGATACCTGTGCACCACCGAAAGAGCGGTTGTCCAGTGTGCCACCATATTCGCGAGCGAAAGGAACACCTTGTGCTACACATTGGTCGATGATAGCGTTAGACACTTCAGCCAGACGATATACGTTAGCTTCACGGGCACGATAGTCACCACCTTTTACAGTATCGTAGAACAGACGGTAAACGGAGTCACCGTCATTTTGATAATTCTTTGCAGCATTGATACCACCCTGTGCAGCGATAGAGTGTGCACGACGGGGAGAATCCTGAATACAGAAATTGAATACTCTGAAACCCATTTCACCGAGTGAAGCAGCGGCAGAAGCACCTGCCAGACCCGTACCCACAACGATGATGTCCAAACGGCGTTTATTAGCGGGGTTCACCAATTTCTGGTGAGCTTTATAGTTGGTCCATTTCTCAGCCACCGGGCCTTCTGGAATTTTTGAATCTATCTTGATCATAATATTATTTACAATTTAATCATTTACAATTTACTATTTAGCAAGCACCACCACAAATAAGTGTTTTCACAAAGAATACCACTACTACCAGTGCGAAACCGAGTACAACGATTGTAGAATAGATGTTAGAAATACATTTCCAACGATCAATCCATACTTTGTTGTTCCATCCCAGTGATTGCATTGAACTCCAGAAACCGTGAGTCAGGTGGAACCACAAAGCAAACAGCCAAACAAGGTAAAGAACTACGTAAACCGGACAAGAGAAAGTCTGCTGAATGTGATATGCACCGTTAGCAGCATAAGCCAATGTCAATGTATCAGCGTGCATGCCCATGTTGTGCATCAGTTCCGGCAACTGCATTTTTGCCCAGAAGTTGAAGAGGTGCAAACCAAGACCTACGATAACGATAAGACCCAGCACCAACATGTTTTGAGATGCCCATTCTACAGTTTTCGGTTTGTCTGTCACTGCATAGCGTTCGCTACCACGCGCTTTGCGATTCTGCATTGTCAGCCAGAATGCGTAGATAATGTGAATTACGAAAAGAGCAGCCAGTCCTGCGGTAGCCACTAATGCATACCAGTTTGCTCCCAGGAACTCACAAATCATGTTGTAACCATCAGCCGAGATGATCGCAACCAAGTTCATCGCCATGTGAAATGTTAGAAACAGGACAAGGGCGATACCGGTAACGCTCATCACCACTTTCCTTCCTACAGATGAATTACTTAACCACATAAATGATTGAATTTAAATTATTTAATTGTTAGAACTAAAATTTCGACGTTTTACACCTCTTACGGACTGCAAAAATAGGGGAAATAGATTGATTGAGCAAGGAATTAAAGAAATAATTCCTTAATCGACAATCTTTCCGATTTTTTCACCGCCGGCTGCTTTCTTGCGTAAAGCACGTGGAGTGTCGCCAAAAGAGTCTTTGCAGAAGTGCGCAAAGTGGGACAAAGAGTCGAAACCATATCGGTTGCAGATCTCTGTGATTCGCATATTCGTGTGCTGGAGGTCTTCCAGGATGCCTTCCCGTTTTTTCTCCAGAATCCATTCATATACCGGTACGCCGTAGAGGTTTTTGAAAAGACGGCGAAAAGTAGTGGTAGTGTAGCCTCCCAGATGTGCAAATTCTTCGACGTTCTTCACGGTGCCGTAGTTCTGCATAACGAAGTAGTGGAAGCTTTCCGTGTAGGTGCTGATCGGATAGAAGAACGAACTTAGTTGGGGCTGCGGATAGAAATTGGTAATCAGGAACACCAGTTCCTTACATTTCAGGTCGATGTATTTGCTGCAAGGAGATTCTTCGTTGAGGAATTCGGGCATACTGGTGAGCAGATGATACAGCCTTTCACTCATAATCAACGGAGTATAGGTCAGAGGTGTTTCTGTATGTTCTATCACTTCCCGATAGCGGTCCTCGCATAGCAAAGGTAATTCGTTGAACCAGTACACGATGTATTCGACATCCGTAAGTGCCAGTATTTCAACCTTAGATCCGATAGCTTGCAGGATAAACTGCTTTTCACGCAGTGTATTTCCGGGGTATTCTTCGCTGTTAATCAGTAACTCACCTTTAATCATAAACAGCATACAATTTTGCGTACACTTATCCTTAGGAATATGTTCTCCCTTGGGTAAGTTTCTATATACAAGGATGTTCTCAGTTGCTTTGGGGCATCCAGTACAGTTTGTATATTGTATGCAAAATGAATCTCCTGCCATGAAGTTATGCGTGAATTGTTATTTACGGGGAACAAAGATATAATTTTTTTGCGGAAAACGACATGCTTTCTTTCATTTATGTTTTAGTAGAAAGCTTTGTATGATTGTCTTTATTATAGTGGAATGAATTTATAACTAAAATATGCAACTATATTATGAAGAACAAAAAGGCATTAATAGGAATGGCGGGCATGGCTGTATTGTCTGCCGAAGCTATCGCACAGAAGCCGGTCAATATCGTCCTTATCAACCTGGATGATGCCGGAAACGGAGATTTCTCTTGTCGTGGAGCAGTTGGTTATCAGACTCCACATATTGACTGGATGGCTGCCAATGGGATGGCAATGAACAATTTCTATGCGGTTCAGCCCATTAGCGGTGCTTCGAGGGCGGGGCTAATGACAGGATGCTATCCGAATCGTATCGGATTCGCTTACGCTTTGAATCCCGGTTCCCCTTATGGGATCAGTGCGGAGGAAGAAACGGTTGCGGAGTTATTGCGTGACAAAGGATATGCAACGGCTATTTTCGGGAAGTGGCATCTGGGAGATGAGAAAAAGTTTCTTCCGCTTCAGCATGGCTTTGATGAATATTACGGTTTGCCTTATTCAAATGATATGTGGCCTCGCCATCCTCAATATAAGTTTCCGGATCTTCCTTTAATTAAAGGTAATGACATCATTGGTTACAATACCGATCAGACACGGTTGACTACTGATTACACCAATTATGCGGTCGATTTTATTCACCGCAATGTGGATAAGCCGTTCTTCCTGTATCTGGCTCATTCCATGCCGCACGTACCATTGGCGGTATCCGATAAATTTAAAGGAAAAAGTAAACAGGGATTATATGGAGATGTGATGATGGAAATAGACTGGAGCGTGGGAGAGATTCTCCGAACCATCCGTGAAGAAGGTATAGAGGATAACACCATGGTGATTCTAACGTCGGATAACGGCCCGTGGGCTAATTATGGCAACCATGCCGGTTCGTCCGGCGGATTGCGGGAAGCGAAAGCGAATACCTTCAATGGAGGCACCCGTGTTCCTTGCTTCTTCTACTGGAAAGGGAAGATTCAACCGGCTACCGTATGTAATAACTTGTATTCCAATATTGATATTTTGCCTACTCTGATAGAAATAGCGGGAGCCGCGAAACCCAAACGGAAAATAGACGGAGTCAGTATGTTGCCTACATTGACGGTGGACCCGACAATTGCGGTTCGCAAATATCTTTGTTTCTATTATCATAAAAACTCGCTGGAGGCTATTACTGATGGACGTTATAAACTGGTGTTCCCTCATAAATATGTGTCCTATGACGGACAGATTCCCGGTAATGACGGACTTCCGGGAGCCCTTGGAAAAGGAGAGGTGACGGAGTGTGAGCTGTATGATCTGCGACGGGATATGGGAGAGCGTACGAATGTCGTCACTCTATATCCGGAAGTGGTGAAAGATTTGACGAGAGAGGCGGAAGTGTGGCGCGAAGAACTTGGCGACGACTTGACGGGACATCCGGGGAAAGCACGTCGGGAAGCAGGTAAGTCGGACAAGGTGAATAAATCAGCGAAGCCGGGCAAGGCAGCCAAGTAAATCTGAAGAAATATGGTTAAAACTAAGTTCCATCGGTGTCTCTTTTTCCCACATATCTTATTGGTGTGGATATTTCTTCTTTTTTTCACGGCAGATTCTATGGCATCGGTTTCGTATCGGAATTTGATTCCCGAACCGGTACGTGTGATAGAAAAGGAAAGAGCTCCGTTTGTTTTTAACGACCAGACAAGGATCATCTGCTCCGGCAATCATCCCGAGTGGAAACGTATAGTAGACTCTTTAATTCCGTATTTATCAGAGATGGCAGGTCGCGAGCTATCTGTCGGGAAGATGAAGAAGTTTGTGGAGAGTAATGTTATTTATTTTATATTGGAACCACAGGTACGAAAAGAAGGATTCAGACTGAAGATAACAGAAGATAATCTGTATATTGAGGCATCAGATGGGGCAGGAGCTTTTTATGCCGTACAGTTGTTGCGAGAATTATCGCTTTCGGCCTCGAATCAGCAAGGCGAATGTAATCAAGAAGTAAATGGAAAGAAGTGGGAATTGTGCTTTCCTCCCGTTGAATTGGAAGACTATCCTTCCATGTCATATCGGGGAACCATGCTTGACGTGAGCCGCCATTTCTTTTCGGTCGATCAGGTGAAACGCTATATTGATCTGTTGGCTTTCCATCGCTTGAATCATTTTCACTGGCATCTGACGGACGATCAGGGATGGAGAATTGAAATAAAGAAATATCCGAATCTCACAAAGGTCGGTGCATGGAGAGGGACGGATAATTATGGTGGATATTATACCCAAGAGGAGATAAAGGAGGTAGTAACCTATGCCTCCGAAAGGTATATAACGATTATTCCGGAAATAGATATGCCGGGACATACCCAGGCTGCATTGGCGGCGTATCCTGAACTCGGTTGCAGGGGAACTTCTTACGAAGTGGCTACGGAAGTAGGCGGTGTACATAAGGATGTGATGTGTATGGGCAGTGATTTCACTTTTCCTTTTGTAAAAGACGTGTTGAAAGAAGTGGCGGAATTATTTCCGGGACCTTACATTCATATCGGAGGGGACGAAGTTCCTAAAGACCGTTGGAAGGAATGCAATGCCTGTCAGAAAGCCATTAGGGAACATGGTTTGAAGAATACAAAACTGCATACAGCAGAAGAACGGTTGCAAAGAACTTTTAATGAGGAAATAGCGGTCTATCTGCATGGACTGGGTAAACGAATGATAGGCTGGGACGAAGTACTCGCAGATGATTTGAACCGGGAGGTTATTGTTATGTCCTGGCGGGGACTGGGACGTGCCACGGCTGCCATTCGCAAAGGACATGACGTAATTGTATCTGCTGATTCTCATTTATATTTGAACCATTACCAAACGATAAATTCAGAACAGGAACCTCGTGCAACCGGTGGACTGGTAGAAATGAAGAAGGTATTCGAGACTCCTTTTTTCTCTCCGCAACTGACAGAAACGGAGCGGACACAGGTGCTGGGTGCGGAAGCCTGTTTGTGGAGTTCATTCATTGATAATGACTCAATCTTGGATTATATGCTTTTACCCCGTTTGGCTGCTTTCGCAGATGCAGTCTGGTGTGAGGGGAGACGTGGCACTTACAATCATTTCTTGCAGCGTCTGCCCTCGCTGCTTAGTTGCTATGAGCAGTTAGGATATGGTTATGCCCGTCATTTTTTTACGGTTTCTGCTACTTATACATCTGTTCCTGATGATAAATGTCTTGTCGTCTCGTTGGAGAGTCTGCCTGATACGAAAACTTATTATACGCTGGATGGTAGCCAACCGACAAAAGGCGCTTTTCTGTATGAGAATCCCCTTCGGATAGATAAAAGTTGTATATTGAAAGCCGTTTCTTACTTGCCGAGTGGGCTTGCCAGTGACGAACTAAGCAAAGAAGTGGTGGTAAACAAAGCGACATTTAAACCGATTCATCTGCAAAATGCTCCTTCGGAACGTTATCAGGGAGAAGATGGAAAAGTATTGGTAGATGGTGTCCGTAGCATCAATTTCCACAATACGGGCTTGTGGGTGGGCTATCATGCTGCTGATATGATTGCAACTATTGACCTTGAATATCCGCAGGAGATTAATGCGGTGGAAGTTTCGGCTTTGACAGATTTAAGTGCATGGATTATGGGGCCACAGTCCATTTCTGTTTATATTTCTTCGAATGGAAAGAGATATAAGATGGTGGCGCATAAAACCTATCAGGCGTTAACAGATGCGATGGGGGAAAAAAGTAGTGATTTACATCGTCTTTCGTTTAAAAAAAGTGCTTCTGCCCGTTTTGTGAAAGTGATAGCTGTGCCTTTTAAAGGGTTGCCTAAAGGACATTCCGGTGAAGGGGAACCGCCTTTCTTATTCGTAGATGAGATTCGGGTACATTAATTATTTGCGCGGGCTGCATAAACAACTTGTACGACACCCGGGTCTCAAGGGCATTGACACCCGGGTGTTGATATGCTTGGCACCCGGGTGTCAGCACTAGTGCCTGTTGCACAACTTTATTTTTTAGTTATACTCTAATGGGTG